>JBGTFX010000374.1:0-11441 GCA_041747055.1 Balneolaceae bacterium | reverse complement strand
TATTGAGCGTGGTGTGGTGAAGATCAACGACGAGATTGAGATCGTAGGGATTGTGGAAGCGCCGATGAAGAGTGTGGTAACAGGAATTGAGATGTTCCGCCGCCTGCTTGACAGAGGAGAGGCTGGTGATAACGCCGGTATACTTCTTCGTGGCATTAACAAAGAGCAGTTGGAGCGGGGCATGGTGCTTTGCAAGCCTGGTACAATTAACCCACACAAGAAGTTTGAGTGTGAAGTGTATGTACTGAGCAAGGATGAAGGTGGACGTCACACTCCATTTTTCGAAGGATATCGACCACAGTTTTACTTTAGAACCACGGATGTTACGGGTGCTTGCGATATGCCTGAAGGAGTGGAGATGGTAATGCCTGGCGATAACGTGAAGATGAATGTAACGCTGATACAGCCGGTAGCGATGGAAACAGGGCTACGCTTTGCGATCCGCGAGGGCGGGCGTACGGTAGGAGCCGGCGTTGTAACGAAAATTAACGACTAAAAGGATTTAACACGTGGCAACACAACAGAAGATTAGAATTAAGCTAAAGTCATATGATCATAATTTGATCGATAAATCGGCTGAGAAAATTATTCAAACTGTTAAATCAACCGGGGCAGTTGTATCGGGACCGATTCCTCTGCCGACGAAAAAAAATATCATAACTGTTAACCGATCTGTTTTTGTGGACAAAAAGTCACGAGACCAATTTGAATACAGATCACACAAGCGTTTGATCGATATTCTTTCAACCGGATCGCAAACAGTAGATGCATTAATGAAGCTCGAGCTTCCATCCGGTGTGGATGTAGAAATTAAAGTGTAAGTAAATTCCATAGGATACCATGAGTGGTTTAATCGGAAAAAAAATAGGGATGACAAGTGTATTTGATGAATTGGGTCGGAGTATTCCGGTTACAGTTATCGAAGTAGAACCTTGTGCAATAACCCAGATAAAAACAGAAGAAACTGACGGATACAACGCCGTACAACTTGCAGCTTTCGAAAAGAAGACTGGTAGATTGACTAGATCAGTAGCCGGACATTTTGAAAAAGCAGGAGTTGAGCCGAAGAAAGTTGTTATCGAATTTCGTGATTACATTCCTGAGGGTTTTCAGGTTGGTGATGAATTGACAATCGATGATGTATTTGAAGTAGGTGATCGTGTGGATGTAGTTGGAAAATCGAAAGGAACTGGTTTTACCGGTGTAATGAAACGTCACAACTTTAGAGGAGTTGGCGGTCAAACACACGGTCAGCATAATAGAGACAGGGCACCTGGTTCTATTGGACAGGCATCTGATCCTTCAAGAGTTTTTAAAGGAATGAAAATGGCCGGCCGTTCAGGAAATGCAAGAACAAAGATTCAAAATCTTTCTATCGCAAAAATTTATGCCGATTCTAATATCGTATTAGTAACAGGCGGAGTACCTGGGCCAAACGGTGGTTATGTTGAAATTCACAATAAATCACAGGGTATAAACTGATGAAACTGACGATTTATAAAACAGATGGGAAAAGCAGTGGAAAGAAAGCTGATCTTGATGATCAAATCTTTTCTGTTGAGCCCAATAAAAATGTGATGTATGAAGATGTTCGCAGATTTTTAGCGAATAATCGTCAAGGAACCCACAAAACCAAAGAACGTGGAGAAGTTCGTGGTGGTGGACGAAAAGCTTATAAGCAGAAAGGAACCGGGATGGCTCGGCGCGGATCAATCCGATCACCACTATTGAAAGGTGGTGGTACAGTATTTGGTCCAAAGCCAAGAACATACACTGTTCAAATGACTAAGAAGTCTAAACGATTAGCCAGAAAGTCTGCTCTTTCTTTAAAGGCATCTGATGAGGCAATAACTATTGTTGATGACTTTAGCTTTGATGCTCCTAAGACGAAAGATCTTATTTCGATATTAAGTGCTCTTAAATTGGATGGGAAAAAAGTGCTCTTAATTACTGCTGAAAATGATATGAATACGTATAAATCAGCAAGAAATTTACCGAAAGTAAATGTATTGCAAGGTGCACTGCCTACTACATATCAAATAATGAATTGTGATGTTATTTTGATCCAAAAAAGTGCAATTGAAGCGCTTGAAAATAGCTTTGCATTAAAAGTAGATGAGGAAGCAGCATGAGTATTTTAATTCAGCCACTTATTACAGAAAAACTTACAAGAATTCAGGAAGAAAATCAGCAGTACGCATTCAAAGTGCTGAAATCTGCTACAAAACCTGAAATTAAACGAGCAATCGAAACACGATATCCAGATGTTAAAGTATCTCGTGTAAATACAATGATTGTTCCTTCGAAGCCTAAAGGACGCCACACAAAAAGTGGTTTTGTAGAAGGTAGAAGTCCCGTTTGGAAAAAAGCGATTGTGACTTTAAAAGAAGGCGAAATTGATTTCTTTAGCGAAATTTAAAAAACAGTAAAATGCCTACGAAACAAATTAAACCAGTTACACCCGGACAGCGCCACAGGATAGCACCTGTATTTGACGACGTTACCGGAAAAAAACCGCTTAAGTCTTTAACAAGCGGTATTCATAAAAGCGGTGGACGTAACAACAGAGGACGTAAAACTTCTCGTCATAGAGGAGGTGGCCATAAGCGTAAGCTTAGAGTTATTGACTTTAAGAGAAACAAATTTGATATACCGGCACGTGTTCAAACAATTGAATACGATCCGAATAGAACTGCCCGTATTGCATTACTTGCGTATGCAGATGGAGAAAAGAGATATATTCTTGCTCCTAACAAATTACAAGTAGGTGATACTATTATAAGTGGTGAAAATGTAGCTCCTGATTTAGGAAATGCATTACCCATGCGTAAAATGCCTCCCGGTACTTATATTCATGCGATTGAAATGCAACCTGGTAAAGGTGCCCAGCTTTGTCGTAGTGCAGGAACTGTTGCTCAAATGGTTGCTAAAACAGACAAATATGTGACCATTAAACTTCCATCTGGTGAAGTGAGAATGGTATTAGGAAATTGTATTGCCACTGTGGGTGGAACAAGTAATCCTGATCATTTCAATACAACGAAAGGTAAAGCCGGCCGTAACAGATGGTTAGGGCGCAGACCACAAACAAGGGGTGTAGCAATGAACCCTGTAGATCACCCCATGGGTGGTGGAGAAGGAAAAGCTTCTGGTGGACATCCACGTTCGCCGTGGGGTCAAGCAGCCAAAGGTAAAAAGACCCGTAACAGAAAGAAGTTATCTTCTAAGTTTATTGTAAGACGAAGAAAAACCAAAAAAGCTAAATAAGTATGCCTCGTTCGCTAAAAAAAGGGCCTTTTGTTCATTATAAACTTCAACGTAAAGTTGATGCGATGAATGAGAGCGGAAAAAAGAAAGTATTGAAAACTTGGTCACGGAGTTCAATGATAACTCCGGATTTTATTGGTCTTACAATCGCTGTACATAATGGGAAGCAATTTATTCCTGTTTACATCACCGATAGTATGGTAGGACATAAGCTTGGTGAGTTTGCTCCAACGCGTACGTTCAGGGGCCATCCATTGAAAAAAGCGAAATAATTTAAAGAGACTAATAAATGGAATCACAAACATATGAGGCAAAAGCCGTTCAAAAACATCTTCGGAAGTCAGCGAGAAAAATCAGATTAGTTGCTGATGCTGTAAGAGGTGAAAAAGTAGACAAAGCCATCAAACGGCTTGAGTTTACGAAAAAAGCAACTGCTGGAGATGTGGCAAAGGTTATAAAATCTGCTGCAGCTAATTTACGGGATAGATTTGAAGAAGAGCGGTTAGATAATGACCTGCTTTATATTAAAGAAATTTATGTAGACGAAGGCGTTACTTTAAAACGTATTCAACCTGCACCGATGGGTAGAGCTCATCGAATTAATAAGCGTAGCAGCCATATCACAGTAGTTGTGGCAAAGCAACAAGAAGAAACTGTAACAGAATAATTAACGAGTAGAACTTTGGGACAAAAAAGTAATCCAACTGGACTAAGACTCGGAATCATCAAAGGATGGGATTCCAACTGGTATTCTGAGGAGAACGAACCGGCAATGTTGTTGGAAGACACGAAATTACGTGAATATCTTTCAGCACGATTGAGAAATGGTGGACTTTCGAATGTAATTATAGAAAGAACTCCCAAACGAATTCTTCTCACTCTCAATACTTCACGTCCAGGCGTTATTATTGGTAAAGGTGGTGAGCAGATTGAACTGTTGCGGGAAGAGCTGAAGAAAATTACTAACAAAGAAGTACAAATTAATGTTAGTGAAATTAAACGTCCGGAATTAGACTCAAGTTTGGTTGCACAGAATATATCTCAGCAGCTTCAAGCTCGTGTTTCTTTCAGAAGAGCTATGAAGACTGCAATTTCTTCCGCAATGCGAATGGGTGCACAAGGAATTAAAATTAAATGTGCCGGTAGACTTGGTGGTGCTGAAATGGCCCGGACTGAGCAGTATAAAGAAGGACGTGTACCACTGCACACTTTACGCGCAGAGATTGATTATGCTAACGTAACTTCTAATACCATTTATGGTTCTATTGGAGTATCAGTTTGGATATTTAAGGGTGAAGTAATTGGCGATGTTGATTTAACACCCGGATCAAAAACTCAACAGGACAGTGAGCCGGAACGAAAAAGAGGTGGAAGACAACGTAAACCTTCTAACCGTTCTTCCAAAAGACGAAGTAGAAATTAACCGATTAGGAATTGAATCATGTTAGAACCTAAAAGAATACCAAGACGTCGGGTCCATAGGGACAAACTGAAAGGAAACTCCCAACGGGGACATACACTTGCGTTTGGAAGTTTTGGTTTAAAAGCATTAGAACCAAAATTTATTACTTCCCGACAAATCGAAGCTTGCCGTGTAACTATTGCAAGAACATTACAGCGGGATGGTAAAACGTTTATTCGGATTTTCCCGGATCGACCTATTACCAGCAAACCTGCTGAAACAAGAATGGGTAAGGGTAAAGGAGCTCTTGATCATTTTATTGCAGTAGTAAAACCTGGTAGAATATTATTTGAAATTGCAGGAGTTAGTGAAGAGAAAGCACAAGAAGCATTACGACGTGCCTCTCATAAACTTCCTATTAAAACTAAATTTGTGAAACGCCGCGATATTGGGTGAGCATAAAATAAATAGGCAATAACTATGAAAGCACACGAATTACGTGACCTATCACTTACTGAATTGGAAGCAAGATTGGCAGACGAAAAAAAAGCTTTAGTTGAGTTTAAATTCAATAAAGCTATTGCGGGGCAAATTGAAAATCCTGCTCGTATTAAAAACACGCGCCGAGAAATCACCCGTTTAATTACGATTATTAATGAAAAAGTGAGTGCTGAATAAAACTATGGCACAAATAGAAAGAGCTCAAAGAAGAACTAGAACTGGTCGTGTAGTAAGCGATAAAATGGATAAGACAATCACTGTTGCAGTGGACCGTCAGATTAAACATCCTATTTATGGCAAATTTATAACTAAAACGACAAAGTACTTTGCACATGACGAAACAAATGATGCAAAGGAAGGAGATACCGTTTTAATTATGTCAACACGACCTCTATCGAAACGCAAATCTTGGCGACTCGTCGAGATTGTTGAACGAGCAAAATAAAGATCAATTTGTAGGTAAAACTAATGATTCAAACACAATCAACACTGAATGTAGCTGATAACAGTGGCGCAAGAAAATTGATGTGTATCAAGGTTCTTGGTGATTCCAAGCGAAGATATGCCCGTATCGGTGATCTTATTTCTTGCTCTGTTAAAACTGCAATTCCCGGAGGGAATGTTAAAAAAGGAGAAGTAGTAAAAGCAGTTATTGTTAGAACCAAAAAAGAAATTCGTCGCAAGGATGGAAGTTACATTCGATTTGATGAGAATGCGGCGGTAATTATTAACAAGGAAAATGAACCAGTTGGAACACGTATATTTGGTCCCATAGCACGGGAACTTCGTGAAAGAAATTTCATGCGTATCGTTTCATTGGCTCCTGAAGTACTTTAAATATAAGCGTTATGCCACGTAAGTATAACAAACAGAAGAAATTACACGTAAAAAAAGGCGATGAAGTTTTAGTAATTGCCGGTAACGACAAAGGTAAACGAGGAAGAGTACTTACTGTTTATAATTCAAAAGAGAAAGCTCTTATTGAAGGAATAAACATGAGAACACACCACGAAAAACCAACTCAAGAAAATCCACAGGGTGGACGTCTTAAGAGAGAAGCTCCTGTGCATATTTCCAATGTTATGGTTATTGATCCTACAACAGACGAACCAACAAAAATTGGCCGGAAACGAGTAGAAGAAGAAGGTAACGGTCGATGGGTACGTTATGGAAAGGTTAGTGGCGAAATTTTAGACAAGTAATTGTAAAATAGAATGGCAGAAGCAAGACTTTATACATTATACAAAGAAGAAATCGTTGAAAAACTCACTAAAGAGTTTAAATACGAAAACGTAATGGGCGTTCCCAAATTGAAAAAGATCGTAATCAATGTTGGTTTCGGTGATGCTATTAATGATGCAAAAACACTTGATGTCATTACTGAAAATGTTGGGATCATTACCGGTCAGAAGCCGGTAAAAACCAAAGCCAAAAAATCTGTTTCTAACTTTAAACTTAGAGACGGACAAGAAATTGGTTGCAAAGTTACTTTACGTGGTAAGATCATGTTTGAGTTTCTAGATCGATTGGTAAACCTTGCGTTGCCAAGAACTCGTGATTTTCAGGGTGTGCCAAATAAAAGTTTCGATGGCCATGGGAATTACACTATGGGGATTAAAGAGCATACTATTTTCCCTGAAATTGATATTGATAAGGCAAAAAAGATTCACGGTATGGATATAAGTTTTGTTACTTCAGCCACGACAGATGAAGAAGCCTACACACTTCTCAAACATTTTGGGATGCCCTTTAAAAATTGAATTTAAACGCTAAAGCACAGTACACCAATGGCTAAAAAATCCTGGATAGCACGTAACGAAAAGAGAAAAAGAACTGTAGATAAGTATGCTGAAAAGCGTCGTGAGTTGAAAGAAGCCGGCGATTATGAAGGGCTTCAAAAACTACCAAGAGATGCTAGCCCTACAAGGGTTAGAAATCGGTGCAGTTTAACCGGTAGATCTCGCGGATATATTAGTAAATATGGCATTTCAAGGATTAAATTCCGTGAATTAGCCCTAAATGGAAAAATACCAGGCGTTAGAAAAGCTAGTTGGTAAAAAAGGAAATAAATTATGCAAACTGATCCAGTATCTGATTATTTAAGTCGTGTAAGAAACGCACAACGAGCAGGACATCGCCGTGTTGATATACCCGCTTCAAAATTGAAGCGTGCAATGACAAAAATTCTTGTTGACAAGGGTTATGTTAACAGATTCATCGATATTACTGATAATAAACAAGGCGTATTACGTCTGTTTTTAAAATACGATGCTTATGGACAACCCGTCATTAAGAAAATTAACAGGGTTTCAAAACCTGGGCTTCGTAAATACAGTACATCGGAGAATATCCCGAGTTCTTACAATGGTCTTGGAATTGTAATTGTCTCAACTTCGCAAGGAGTAATGACTGATAAGGAAGCACGCAAATTAAATGTCGGTGGAGAAATACTCTGCACTGTCTACTAAAATAAGAATTTCAAAGTTATGTCAAGAATAGGTAAACAACCTGTACCCTTAGCCAAGAATGTAGAATTTAGTATTGGCGCTGATAACATCGTTACTGTAAAAGGCGAGAAAGGCACAGGTACATTAAGGATACATCCGGAAATTAAGATCGAAAAAACTGAAACTGAGATTTTAGTAAAGCGTCAAAGTGATACTAAAGAACATAAATCTTTACATGGTTTATATCGATCATTAATCAATAATATGGTACTTGGTGTAACAGAAGGCTATACCAAAAAGCTTGAAATTATTGGTGTGGGTTTTAGAGCAGCATTTACAGGTGGAGTTCTTGAATTAAACCTTGGTTACTCTCATCCAATCTATTTTGTGCCACCAGAAGGTGTAGAAATTGAAGTGGATACGAAAACCAAGAAGAATCCAATGCTCTTGATTTCAGGTGTAAATAAAGAACTTGTAGGCCAGGTTGCTGCTAAAATTCGTTCTCTTAGAAAACCTGAACCTTACAAAGGAAAAGGAATTAGATACACCGATGAGTATGTGAGACGTAAAGCAGGTAAATCAGCAGCTAAATAATTTTTAGAGTATAGATCAATGAAAAAGAATAAAGTAAAAAAACAACGTCGCGATAAGATCAGAAGAAGAGTACGTGCTACTATTCGCGGAACCGCTGAAAGACCACGCCTCAGTATTTTTAAAAGCAATAAGCATGTTTATCTGCAATTGATTAATGACCGTGATAATATAACTATTACGGCAGTTTCAACTAAAACAGCTGATTTGCAAAAAGATCTTAAAGACAAAACCTCTGTTGAATCAGCGAAAATTATTGGCGAAGCACTTGCTAAAGTTGCTATTGATCAGGGCATCAACAAAGTAGTTTACGACAGAAGCGGTTATAAATTTCATGGAATTGTCAAGGCAGCAGCTGACGGTGCTCGTGAAGGTGGATTAGACTTTTAAATATATTTTATCATGCCAAAAATTAGAAGAAAACATAATATTCCAGCAGGAAACCTTAACCTTGAAGAAAAACTGGTTCATATTAACCGGGTTTCTAAAGTAGTAAAAGGTGGTCGCCGATTCAGTTTTAACGCAATTGTTGTAGTTGGAAACGGTGAGGGAGTTGTAGGCCATGGTCTTGGTAAAGCAAATGAAGTAGCTGATGCCATTCAAAAAGGCTTTGATAACGCCAAGAAAAACCTCATCAAAGTATCAATGACTAAAACAGGAACAATCCATCACCCTATTGTAGGAAAGAATGGTGCCGGTAAAGTGATTTTAAGACCCGCATCTGATGGTACCGGTGTAATTGCCGGTGGAGCTGTTAAGTCTTTATTGGATGTTGCAGGAGTAAAAAATATTCTGTCAAAATCTTTGGGGTCATCTAACCCACATAATATGGTAAAGGCAGCTTTTGAAGCTTTACGTCAGGCAACTGATCCTGTTGAAGTAGCTCAGCGACGCGGAGTTAGCGTAAGCAAAGTATTTAATGGGTAATTAACGTCTTAAAAAATTTGTTATGAAATTACACAATTTAGAAGCACCAGCTTCACATAAAAATCGACAACGTGTAGGTCGTGGTCAAGGCTCTGGTCGAGGTGAACAATCAGGTCGTGGACATAATGGACAAAAGTCCAGAAGTGGAAGTAAATTAAAACCTTGGTTCGAAGGTGGTCAGATGCCCCTTCAGCGGCGAATCCCTAAATTTGGATTTAAAAATCCATTTCGGGTAGAATATCAGGCGTTAAATCTTGATAAGCTTTCAAACTTTATTGAAGCAGGACGTTTAACTGAAACCATAACTATTGATGATTTAATTTCATCTGGTTTAGTTGATGACACTCAAAGAGTGAAGTTATTAGGAAGTGGTGAAATTGATAAGAAAGTTTCTATTGAAGTTCATGCTCACAGTAGCACTGCAAAAGAGAAATTAGAAGCTGCAGGCGGTTCCATTACTATCGTAAAATAATCCTCAATCTCGATACCAGTATTAAATAGCAGATGAGCTTAACAGAAAATTTTCGAAATATCTTTAAAATCGAGGATCTCAGAAACCGCATACTTTATGTAGTAGGTGTGCTGATGGTCTATCGAATTGGTACGTATGTTACGATGCCGGGAGTTGACGCAAGTATGTTGACTGCTCAAGCTGGTGATGCATCAAGTTTAATGGGATTATTCGACCTTTTTGTAGGTGGGGCATTTTCACGAGCTGGTGTATTTGCATTGGGTATCATGCCTTACATTACAGCAGCTATTATTATTCAGTTGATGGGCGCAGCGGTTCCCTACTTTCAAAAACTTCAGCGTGAAGGAGAAGAGGGAAGGAGAAAAATCAATCGTTTAACCCGTTATGGAACTGTTGGTATTACAGCTGTTCAGGCAATTGGTTTTGGCATTAATTTAATTGCTACCTCCCCAAATGCAATTGTGGTCGGTAACTTTGCCTTTATTTTGACATGTATTATAGTTCTTACTGCTGGTACAACCTTTGTAATGTGGCTGGGTGAAAGAATTACGGATAGAGGTATCGGTAATGGTATATCAATTTTAATTATGATTGGTATTATTGCAGCACTACCTACGGCCTTGATGAATGAAATTAACGTTACTAATAATGCGATCATCATAATTGTTGAACTCGCGGGTCTCATATTAGTGATTGCCTCTTGTGTGTTGTTAACTCAAGGAACCAGAAAAATTCCTGTACAATACGCCAAGCGTGTTGTTGGCAGGAAGGTATATGGCGGTACTACACAGTATCTGCCACTAAGGGTAAATGCTGCCGGTGTTATGCCAATTATCTTTGCGCAGTCTATTATGTTTATACCAAGTACTGTGGGTACCTTTTTTCCTGAAAATGAAACTGTACAGTGGTTAACTGCTTGGTCTGCAGATTTTACAGGAGTAACGTATTCCATTGTATTCTTTATCATCTGTGTATTTTTCACCTTCTTTTATACCGCTATTGCTGTAAATCCGAAAGAAATGGCAGACACGATGAAGCGGCAAGGTGGTTTTATTCCCGGTGTAAGACCTGGAAAACAAACAGTTGAATTTATTGATAATATCCTGACAAAGATCACCCTCCCAGGTTCTCTTTTCCTCTCTTTTGTTGCTATTCTTCCAGCAATAATTGCAAGAATGGGTGTTACTCCCGGGTTTGCACTTTTTTACGGTGGTACAAGCTTGTTGATTATTGTAGGGGTTGCATTAGATACTCTTCAACAGATTGAAAGTCATTTAATGATGCGGCACTATGATGGTTTCATGAAATCAGGCAAGATAAAAGGAAGAAGAAGAGCCTGATGATTTTTCTTAAAAGTGAATCTGAAATAGATAAAATGCGGGAAGCAGCACTGCTGGTTTCACGTACTCTTGGGGAAATAGCTAAAGTGCTTGAGCCGGGAATCGAAACAGGTACACTTGATAGAATTGCAGAAGATTATATTGTAAAAAATAATGCAAGGCCTGCTTTTAAGGGATATGGAAGTAAAAAAAATCCTTTTCCCGGTACTTTGTGTATTTCAATTAATGAAGAGGTAGTTCACGGTATTCCCGGGAAGCGAGTTTTAGAGGAAGGTGATATTGTCTCAATTGATTGTGGTGTTGAAAAAGATGGTTTCTATGGAGATCATGCATACACATTTATAGCAGGTGATTGCGACAATGAGACCAGAAAATTATTGCAAGTAACGCTTGATTCTTTATACAAAGGTATAGATCAGGCTGTCCATGGAAATAAGATCGGCGATATTGGTCACGCAATACAATCCCACTGTGAAAAAGATGGGTATGGTGTT
>JBGTFX010000373.1:0-8939 GCA_041747055.1 Balneolaceae bacterium | reverse complement strand
AATAGGACGCATCAAGTGATTCAAAACTTTCTTTCAGAATGTTTACCAGATATTCAACATCTTCCTGCCAGGCTTCTAATTCAGTTTCGTTAGGTTCCGCCATCTCTGTATGTTTGATTTAAATTTTTACCATTAAAAATCTTTGCGAGTTCACTTTATCAAGTATAGAAAATATGAATCCATCTGTTAAAAAATTAGGATTATCTGCAAATAAGAAAATTCGTTTAATTATCGGTTTGATGTCCGGCACATCACTTGACGGCCTCGATATTGCCCTCTGCAAGATTCGGGGATCCGGTGCGAACACAACAGTGGAGCTAAGTAAGTTTATCACAAAAGAGTATAACGAAGGTGAAAAGTCACGACTGAAATCAATTTCATCTGTGGAGAATGTAGAGTTGAAGGAGCTCTGCTATCAGCACACCTGGCTGGCATCAGTCCATGCCGGTATGATTAATGAGGCGTTGGCAGAGTGGGGCATCAAAACGGATGATGTGGATTGTATTGCCAGTCACGGGCAGACCATCTACCACTTGCCGGGGAGAGATCAGGCCGGGGAAGCTGAACCGCTGAACAGTACGCTGCAAATTGCGGATGGAGATCAGATAGCCGTAAAAACAGGAATTGTGACGATTAGTGATTTTCGGCAAAAACATACTGCCCATGGAGGAGAGGGAGCGCCCATGGCGGCATTGGTTGACCGACTGCTTTTTGGACACGAAACCGAATCCAGAATTCTGCTAAACATCGGCGGAATTGCCAACTTTACGTGGCTTCCGGCAGGGAAACAATCACACGAAAAATCCTTCACCACAGATACCGGCCCCGGCAACACGCTGATAGACAATGTTGTACAAAACTATTTCAACCAGCCGTTTGATAAGGATGGTGAAATTGCTTCATCCGGAAACGTTCATGCCGAACTGCTGAATCTGTTTTCCAGGGATTCCTGGTTTGATGAGAAAAACTCCAAATCCACCGGCCCGGAGTATTTCAATTTGGGCTGGATTGAACGGCTGGCCAAAAACGCCGGAATGAATTTGAAAAACATCAAACCGGAAGATCTGGTTGCTACAGTAACCGAACTCTCTGCAAAAACCATTGCCCAAAGCATCACTACAAATGTAAAGAATCCTGAAAGCTCTCCGATTTATGCAAGCGGAGGCGGAGCGCACAATCCGGTTTTGATGAATCGCCTGAAAGAAATTTTGGGTCAGGTGGAGCTGCACGATTTTTCAACACTCGGGTTTGACCCCGACGCCAAAGAGGCGGTGATCTTTGCCGTACTTGCCAATGAAATGCTGGCCGGCGAAGGGTTTGAGTTTGAATCAAATGGCGAGAAAAAAAGAATCAACTTCGGAAAAATATCCTTTCCTGATTAATACCTTAAACCCCCAAGGTTTTAGAAACCTTGGGGGTTTAAGACATAAAAATCACTCCCCAACAAATTCCAACACTCTCTTATATTCAGCTATTAAACTCTCCCTTACAGGAGCGGCTCGTTTTACAATTTCTTTCTGCTGAACCAAATACTCCTTTCGGCCTGAATCCGTCTCTATTTTGATGGGTGAAAGCCCATACTCTTCTAAATCATACGGACTCGCCTTCATATCAATAGTGCGGGCAAAAACGGCCAGGGAAAAAGCATTTCGAATAGTTTCGCTGGATATCCAGGGGTACATTTTAAACGCCCATTTATAGAGGTCCATGTTGGTATGAATACAGCCCTGCTGCTCCAGGTCCTTAAGTGATTCCCGTTCTATTTGATGATTGTTCATCGGGCGCGCCTTTTCGGTGAAAAAGCGGAACGCATCAAAATGCGTGCAAAGCAAAGGGCGTGACTCCACAAACTCAGCAATGGCATCATCAGAAAGCCGCAGTGGAATTTGTTCGTGCCGGACTTCATCAGCCCGATAAACCATTGCCCATTCGTGCATACCAAAACAGCCGTAGAATGGTTTGGTTTCGGTTGTTCTCTGCATCAGGTCAAGCATCCAGTTTATGGATCGAAGCCGTTTTCGCGGGAAGTTCATCTCATCAAGGTAAGCTACGCCATTTTCAACGGTAAGCTCGCTGATTTCGGGAAGAGATTCATCACTATTAATCTCGAGTTTTACACCCACGCCGGGAGACCATCGTGAGAGTTGCGCAGGCCTGAAGCTGTAGTATTCAAAAAGAAAATCGAGGACAGGGTCTTTTTTCTGCTCTGACCGTTTTTTCAGATAGGGTTCCAGAATAGGGCTCATGTACTGTTCGTGCTCTTTTTTGTCGCGGGCCCACTCTTCGAGGGAGAGAATTGGAATATCTTTTTTTACGAATTCTTCAAGCTTTATCATGCCCATAAAATAGGATTCTTTTTATTGCCATGTAAATCTCAAATTCTGTAAAATGGAAGCAGAAAGCCATGATTTTATGATGAAAGAGATCACACATTTTTTAAGTCATTTACGATTGCACTACCAGTTCGTGCTTTTGTCGGGAGGATTTTTGCTTGGCGGATTTATGTCTCCGGAAATGAACACTCCGCAGTATTGGCTGCAATTTTTAAACGTCCATATTCTGCTGTTTGGCGGGGCCACAGCCTACAACTCCTGGTGGGACAAAGACACCGGTCCTATCGGTGGGCTAAAAAACCCTCCTGCAATGACTCCCTGGATGCATAAGGCATCCCTTTTAATGATGTTTGCCGGATTAATTTGGGCCTGTTTTATTGGGTGGATGTATGTAACTGTGTACTTAATTAGCTTAATTTTATTTTGGCTCTACTCCACACCTCATGCGCGGTGGAAAGGGCATCCTGTTTTAAGTGTTTTTGCCATAGGCATTAGCACCGGATTTAATTCCGTTTTATTAGGAACAATTTCCGCCGGGGGACCTATTAATCAATCAATTTTGTTAGTTGCTCTGGGTGCATCACTCATACTCTTATCGATGTACCCCGTATCGCAAATATTCCAGCAAGCCGAAGATCGTAAAAGAAAGGATGTGACTTTCACAATTGCGTATGGAATGAAAGGAGTGCGAATTTTTTTTCTGGTCAATTTCACAATTGGGTTAATTTTACTCTCAATGGGTGTTTATAATATTGCTCAAATTCCTGCTTTGGTACTATTTGTCGGCTGTTGTATATCGGGCACGTTTCTTGCAAAGATTGTATTTACATTAGAGGGGAGCAAAGATGAATATGGCAAGGTTATGATGTCTAAAACAATCGCATCTTTATCATTTGTGATATTTTTCTTGATTGCGAATGTTTTAAAACACGGTTGGCTGGGACAAACATTTTTTAACGAATATTTTAAATAGGAAGTAGATTCATGAATGAAGTAAAAGAACAGGTTATTACGAACGAAACGCTCAAAAAAGGATTCAAATACAGTAACTACAGAAAGCTAATAGACAAACTACTCGAAACCGGAAAAACCTCCGGGGAAAATCATTCTGAGGCGATGATTCATTATACTAAAATGAATGTGCACCGGATGAACAGGCACGACAAGCGCTCAGAGCTCACAACCGAGTTGGTTGAAAGATTGACAAGCGTAGATCGCAGTATGATCTGGGTCGTGCTTACGGAAGCCTGGTGTGGCGATGCAGCGCAGACTGTGCCTATCATCAACAAAATGGCAGAAGCATCAGACAAAATTGATCTGCATTTGATATTACGTGACGAAAATCTTGAGGTGATGGATCAGTTTTTATACAATGGTAAAAGTCGTTCCATTCCTAAGTTGATCTGTCTTGATGCTGAATCCATGGATGTTATAGGGGATTGGGGGCCACGCCCTGAACCGGCTCAAAGATTGTTTGAAACACTGCGGACAGATCCGGATATGCCTTCACAAAAAGTGGCCGAGATTCTTCATAAATGGTATGCTGATGATAAAGGACGCGAAATTCAGAAAGAATTTCTACACCTGCTTGATGAGTGGGATAAGTAAGTTCTTTTTGTGATATTCACGTCTTAATTATCTCAAAAAAATTCTATGTCTGAACTCTCTGATTCATTTTACAAGCATATCGCTCAAACCAGTGACGCTCCCATGGGTTTGGAAATTGACCGCGCTGAAGGTTGCCATATATACACAATAGACGGAGAGAAATATGTAGATTTGATTTCAGGCATTGCTGTGAGCAGTCTTGGGCATCGGCACCGGAATGTGGTTAACGCCATTAAAGCACAAGTGGATCGTCACCTACATGTAATGGTGTATGGTGAGTTTATCCAGAAACCACAAAGTGAATTTGCCCACCTTTTATGTGAACAACTGCCCGATTCACTCGATCGTGTTTACTTTGTGAATAGTGGAACCGAGGCAAATGAGGGCGCCCTGAAACTGGCGAAAAAATCTACCGGCAGATCAAAATTAGTTGCTTTTCATAACAGCTATCATGGTGATACACATGGCTCACTCAGCGTAACCGGGCGTGATGTGTATCGTGATCCTTATCTGCCACTCTTGCCAAATGTGGAATTCTTGGACTTTAATAAAACGGATCAGCTGCAGGCGATTGATGATCAAACCGCTGCCGTTATTATGGAACCCATACAGGGCGAAGGGGGAATTATTCCTGCCGACCCTGACTGGCTGAAGGCAGTACGCCGGCGGTGCGATGAAACCGGGGCACTGCTTATTTTTGATGAAATTCAGACCGGATTTTTCCGTACAGGAAAGCTTTTTGCCTTCGAACATTATGGAGTTGTGCCCGATATTTTATGCCTTGCCAAGGCGATGGGAGGTGGAATGCCAATGGGCGCATTTGTATCCTCCAGTAAGCATTTTGAGGTGTTCAAGCACAATCCTCCACTAAATCACGTCACTACATTTGGCGGACATCCCTTAAGTTGTGCTGCAGCATTAGCCAATTTGCAAACGCTGTTAAGCGAAGATTTTGAGCAGAAAGCCAACCGCATCGCCGAAATTGCCTGCCACACATTACAGGGCGACGGCATTGTAGAAGTCCGTGGCCGAGGAGCCATGCTGGGACTTCAACTTCGCGATTCACAACTTACACAACAGGTAGTAAAACACTGTTTCGAAAACGGCATCATACTTGGCTGGACTCTCCACTCCAACTCCCTCATTCGAATTGCCCCACCTCTAATTATTGATGAATCCTTACTCACCAGCTGTTTCGAAACAATTCTTGAAGCTGTGAAGAAGTTTGCATAAACACAGGTGATATTCGTAATTGATAAATCTTACTACAACCTTCCCAATTTCTTACTACATTTAGTAAAGAGAGAACAGTAACCAAATCAAATGTACAATGATCGTAGAGGAATTAAGAGAGCAGTTAAAGTCAGCGAAGAAACCCATTGCCAAATCCTTTCATACCGGTGACCATTTTAAAGTATTGTTATTTGGGTTTAACAAGGGAATGGAGCTGGAATATCACAAGGCTTATCACCCTACTAAATTGTTGGTTTTGGAAGGGGAGGTGATCTATCGCGAGAAGGGTGAGGAACGTTCCATGAAACAATATGATGAAGTAAGAATCCCTATCGAAATGATCCACTCTATTGAGGCAAAAGAAGATAGCCTTGTATTATTGACACAGGGCTGATGTAGTTCGGGCGTCCTCGTTCGAACCGCATGAGTTTGTAATTTATGATGAGTGTTCTATGGAAATGGAATAAGAATTAGCGAATTAATTAGTCTATTTCTCCCTTCAATTTAGTAATGCCGAACGGGGGACGTTCGGGTTACATTCCGATTGTCAATGGATTCATATATATTCGTGTGAATCTCAGCCGGAAAGCACGAACCCACAATGAAGCTGCTAATTTTATTCCTACTCGTATCGTTTACTACTGCCTATACTGCACAAGCACAAGAGCTACAGTTATCTGATAATGCCAATATTACGCTGATCACCATTCTACCCGGTGATGCTCCGGAAGAGTTATTTGGCCACAGTGCAGTTCGCGTAGAAGATCCGGAAAACAATATTGATATTTCCTATAACTACGGGACCTTTCAGTTTGATGCGTTTTTTCTGCCGAAATTCATTTACGGCGATTTGGAATACTTTCTGTCTACAGCGAGATTTCCTGCCTTTATGCACCACTATCGGCAGGGTGAACGGCCCATGATTGAGCAGGTAATCAATCTTTCGAACCCGCAAAAACAGCAGCTTTTTGAATTCCTGCAGGCTAACGCGCGACCGGAAAACAGATACTATCAATACGACTTTTTGTATGATAACTGCTCCACCCGAATTCGGGATGCATTTGAACATGTATTGGGTGATGATATCCGCTTTGCCCCCGATAGAAATACCGGGCTCACATTCCGCGATATGATCCATCAATATGTAGATCACCGCCCCTTTATCCACCTGGGAATCGATCTGCTCCTCGGATCCACAATCGACATACCGGCAACCACACATCAGCAGATGTTTTTGCCCGATTATTTGATGCATGAATTCGATCTGGCCGAAATCCGAATTGATGGAGAGTTTCATCCGCTGGTTGCCGAAACAGAAATCATTCTTGAAATTGCGGGTTATGATTTAGACCCTACCTCATTCCCATGGGCAATCCTGCTTACCTGGGTACTATTTTTGATTGGATCCGTCGTCACCTACAACGCTTTAAAATCGGGCAGGCGAATTGTACCCCGGCTTGATGTTCCGCTGTTTGTTATTACCGGAATTATTGGCGTGCTGATCACCTTTCTCTGGTTCTTTTCCCTGCACACGGAAACTGTAAACAACATGAATTTGATGTGGGCATGGCCGATGCATCTCTTTTTAATTCCGATTTTATACCGGCGGACAGATCCGGGAATTGCCATTGCTGTCTATTTTGGTGCAGCCGCTGTTTTCGGATCTATCCTCTTGTTAGGGTGGACATTTTGGGCGCAGGAATTGCACCCTGCCATCATTCCCATCGTACTGCTGCTGATCCTTCGCTGCGGAGTGATTGGGTCCTCCGCAATTAGGACGTCCCCGTCAGAAAACATCACGTAGATCGGACGTCCTCGCCCGATTATTGTGAGTTTCTACTTTTTATTAGGCTTATTTCAAAATTAGTACTGCCGAACGGGGACGTTCGGGTTACGTTACACTTCGTCCACAACAAGTTTATAGGTAGGGTCTTCTACCACATTTACTTCAATAATAGCATCCGCATTTTTTAGCAGCTTTCGGCAATCTTTGCTCAAATGAGTCAGATATACTCGCTTTCCATTCTTGTGGTAGCGCTCTGTTATTTTATTTAGCGCCTCAATGGCAGACATATCCACCACACGGCTTTCCCTGAAATTGATGACCACCTCATCTGGATCATTCAGTACATCAAATTTATCGTTGAATACGGATACAGAACCGAAGAACAACGGGCCATAAATTTCGTAGTGTTTTGCGCCATCTTCATCCATGCGTTTTCGGGCACGAATCCGGGTTGCGTTGTCCCAAGCAAAAACAAGGGCTGCAATAATCACCCCGATAATAACGGCCAGCGCAAGGTTGTGCAGCACAACTGTAACCAGAGTCACCAATACCATCACGATAATATCGGACTTCGGCATTTTGTTGAACGTCTTTAAACTCGCCCATTCAAATGTTCCGATGGCAACCATAATCATCAATCCGGTGAGTGCGGCCATTGGCAGGAGTTCAATCACCCCGGCGCCAAACATGATGAACATTAGTAACATTAAAGCGGCTACAATACCGGATATTCTTGTGCGTGATCCGGATGAAACATTGATCAAACTTTGGCCAAGCATGGCACAACCGCCCATTCCGGAGAAAAATCCTGACATCACATTCGCTGTTCCCTGTGCTACGGCTTCTTTGTTACTTTGTCCGCGCGTTTCGGTAATCTCATCGATGATGTTGAGCGTTAACAGGCTTTCAATCAACCCAACGGCGGCCATAATTGCGGCGTAGGGTAGAATTAGCATAAAGGTGGCCATGGTGAATGGAACCTGTGGAATATGAAACGGAGGAAATCCGCCCTGGATGGATGCAATATCACCAACAGTTCGGGTATCGATTCCGAAAAAGGCTACGATTCCGAAAATGATCAAAATGGCTGCGAGAGATGGCGGCATTGCCTTTGTGAATTTTGGCATTACCCAAATAATCAGCATGGTTAATAAAACCAGTCCTAATAGTATATAGAGTGCTGACCCGCTAAGCCATTCTCCTGTCGGGGTTTTGAACTCATTAAGCTGAGACATGAAAATGATGATGGCGAGTCCGTTTACAAATCCGAAAATTACGGAGTGAGGAACGAGTCGCATCAGTTTCCCCATTTTGAGTATCCCGGCAATTAACTGCAAAATTCCAGCTAAAACCACGGCTGCAAATACGTATTCAGGTCCGTGAGAAAGTACAAGGCTGACAATGACAACGGCGATGGCGCCTGTTGCCCCTGAGATCATACCGGGCCGTCCGCCCAAAACGGCGGCAACTAACCCGACAACAAAAGCTGCATAAAGGCCGGTTAAGGGAGAGAGTCCGGCAATAATTGCAAATGCTAGTGCTTCCGGGACAAGGGCCATGGCAACGGTAATGCCGGCAAGTACTTCAATTCTATAGTTTACGTCTTTGGAGAAATCAAAAAGTGCAAAAATCTTGTGCATTGAAAAATCTAACAGTTTGGATAGGGGAGACAGAGAGGATTACTTATTGTTGCCCGTCCGCAGATGACAAAAAAAAGAAATGAAAATGCCCGAACCTGTAATTCTGATGATAATTTGAAGGGGGCAAAGGTAGAGAATATCTGATGCAAAACAACCCCGAATTTCATGATGATCAATAACATAGAGAGAAGGGGAAAGTGTAAGTCATTGATTTTAGATGATTGGCACCGCTTCCACAAAAAGAAAAAATAAATTGCTTGTTTTTAAAGGCAAATATCAGGGGTAAGTACATTTGATTTCATACCTATCGAGTCTATCTTCTGTCCGGTATTTCAACCA
>JBGTFX010000372.1:0-11991 GCA_041747055.1 Balneolaceae bacterium | reverse complement strand
AGCCGAAATCGCTCCATTTGCACGAATGACCTACACAGCAGACCTTTTAAGGTTTTTGCCTGCAGCACTACAAGATGAGGGATATGAAATACGCATATTGCTTCCAAAATTTGGCACAATCAATGATCGAAGAAATCGTTTACACGAGGTTATTCGTCTTTCCGGAATTGAAGTAGAGGTTGGAGAGGATATTGATACCATGAAGATTAAAGTGGCAAGTATCCCTAATGCCAAACTTCAGGTTTATTTTCTTGATAATGATAAGTATTTCAAGAGAAAAGCGATGTTTAACCATCCGAAAACTGACGAATTTTATGAAGATAACGATGAGCGACTTGCATTCTACAATAAAGGAGTCCTCGAAACTGTTATTAGTCTCGGGTGGGAACCGGATATTATTCACTGCCATGACTGGCCGGCAGGTTTAATCCCTCTTTTGATGAAAGAAAAATATAAGGACGAAGCGGTATTTAAAAACACTCAAATTGTCTATAATCTTCACCATCCCGAAAATAAAGGGCATTTTGATAACGATAATATACTAAAGCTCTTAGGCTTACCTGAAAGTGTAAATATTGAAGAGCTGACAGAAGACGGTAAAGTTGATCTTTTAAGATTAGGATTAAAATATAGTGATCATGTAGTAACAGGTAATCACTTAAGTGATCAATTCGATGATTTTTTTAAAGAATTAAATATTAACCCAACAAAAATTCAGGGTTCGCCCGAAGATGTATCAAAAAAATTCTCAGATTATTACCGGACAATTACCGGAAAAAATGAATAAAGTGCCTGAGCAACAAACTTCTTTTTTTCGTTTTATTTCTACTAGTTTAAAAAAAGGCAGTCGATCATCGATCGTTGCCTTTCTTTTTCTTTCCCTGGCACTTACCGGAATTTCTTGTGAGGATTCCGGAATCGTAGGAAGTGGAATTGACACCAAAACCGATAAAATTTCCACTACTGAAATTGAATTAACCGATTTGGAAGTTCTTTCCGGTGATGGGTTTTCGGGTCGGCTGGGCAGCACCTCTTTTGGACAGGTAGAGGATCCATTTTTTGGAGATCTTTACTCCATAGCTTTATTAAAACCTTCAATCACTCGCGATCCTGATTTGGAGACTTTTGGTACCGATTCAGAAATGAGGTTGCGTTTGGTCTTCAACCCATTAAAGTATGGTATTGAATCTTCCATTTCAGAATATAATATTTATGAAGTCAACCAGAGATGGAGGGGACGCGAGATCACTTATAACACTCCTGTTTCTTTTGATGAGAACAACCTTATTGGATCATTTAATGTTACCGATGAGACAGAGATGGATGTTGAATTGAGTGATGAGTGGGTAAATAGATACCGAGATTTCTACAATAGTCAAGAAGCCGATAGAGATTCTTTATATAACGTCGAGTTTTCGGGACTTGCAATAGTTCCTGCCAATCAAAATGAGCGCATGGATTTCTTACGGCATAATTCCGCGTTAACAGATACAAACCAAGTAATTACCCGTTTTATAATTGAAAATGTAGAAGATTCACTTGTTGTAGATATTGATTTAGATGATTGGGCCAGTTCAATGACACGTAACAATGAGCCGGGAAATACAGATGAATACTTTGTGCTTCATAACACTCTTGAAAACTATTTAAAAATAACACTGGATTTCGACGAGAGTCAATTTACAGGTAAGGATATAGTAAATGCTCAGTTGTTGTTATACATTGATGAAGAGGTTGAAGCATCAACTCCGGTTGGATTTACAAGGCCAAATGCATCATTATTGAGGGCACATATATTTAACAGGGAACCGTTAGATATACCGGCTGAAATTTTTACAGCCATAAATAATCCTCCGAGAACAGAAATATTAACTGCAACGGTTGACTCCGGTGAGAATGCCTATCAGCTGAACGTTACCACCAACTTGCTGAATAACTTATTTGGAGATGAAGATCCCCTTCCAATTTATATTTCACTGCAGAATACGAATGGGCTTTTATATTCATCTCAATTCGTGAATGAAAATGGGACGGCAAACAGAACTCCAAGATTAATTATTACGACTATAAATACTGAGAATTAGTATGAAAGTACGCTCACTAATATTAGTAGCAATTTTATTTTCCCCACTACTTGTGTCAGCACAAGATATTGCGAAAACCGGGTCTTATTACTCAAGTATCGGTTTTGGTGCACCTGCGGACGCATATTCATCCTACACGATGGGAATTGGCCTGCCGGGAGTCTCTGTTTTTAGTCCTTTTGCGCCAAGTACAACAAATCCCGCGCAATGGGGATGGGTTGATTTTACACAGGGACAAGTTACCATGGGAATCACAAATTTTTATGCCACCGACAATTTTTCTTCAACAAAAAATGCGCTTTTTGCTTTTGAAAATATACAAATAGTACTTCCTATCAATCGAAGTAAATTAGGTGTATCAGCTTCTTTTACTCCGGTTACAAGGTCGGACTTTTCAAGGAATGAACGCGGAGTTTTTATACCAACCGAAATATTTGATGAAGTAGAATATGCAACAAGTGTTACCGGAACCGGTGGTTTAAACAAGCTGGAGCTTGGAGTTGGATATAAACTAAATGACAACATCAGTGTAGGATATGCCGGATCTATTTACCTTATGTCCTTGGAAGAAAATGAACTTATTGCTTTTTCAAATGATCTGTTTAACAGGCCTACCATAGGAAGTCCCCCCGTTGATATTACTAATAAGATAACCGGCAATGGAATGGGCAATCGATTTGGTTTTTTCTCCAGGTTTTCAGGAGTTTTATCTAATGATGACCGACTCATTTTTGGTTCCACGGTTAATTTACCTGTAAATATAGAAGGAGATCGCTCAGTTGAGACATTTCGCACTGTTAATAATAGATCAACCCGATTGGAATTGAATGAAAATTCTCCTAATAGAAGTGGAAATATTAAGATGCCATTGGAATTTAATGCAGGCCTTACGTATTATTTAAATCCTGCTCACAGTATTACAACAGAATTTCAGTTTCAAAACTGGAGTGAAGCTGAATTTAGCTACAACGAATTGCAGCAACAATACTATACGGACAGAACAAAATTTGGTGTGGGATATCAGTTTCAACCATACCTTTTGGAACAGAGCCAGCGTGGTTTTTTCTCTAACTTCAAATATAGCTTAGGGGCTACTTTTGATGACGGTTTTTTAACTATTGAAGATCAGAATATTGAAACTCTGATGCTTCATGCAGGAATTTCCATTCCATCACAAAGAAGCCGATCATCAATAGATTTAAGCTTTAACTATGGAATTCGGGGAACAGAATCCAATAATTTGGTTAAAGAGAATATATGGGGGTTTAAACTTTCCTTAAATCTTGCTGAACTCATGTTTTTGCAACAAAGATTTCAATAAAAAATCTTGATGCGTTTGTATTATAACCCAAGCTAATAGCATTATGAAAAAATACATAGCCTTACTTATACTCATAACTGGATTCTCCGTAACGGTTAATGCCCAAAGTGAACCTCCATACGGAATGAGTGAAATCGCTGCCTATTCTATATTCTATGATAACTATAGAACCGGAGATTATGAGATGGCTCTACAGTTTGGAAAATGGATGCTCGAAGCAAAGCCTAAAGAGATTGCCGGTGCTACCCGCTTTTCACTTGATAGGCAGTACGAACGAATGATCGATGTTTATACAGAATTAGCGAAAGAACAATCTGATCCTTCAGAAAAATCAAAATTTCTAAATAAGGCGTTGGATCTTTATGATGAAGCTTTTGAAACCTTTACTGAAGAAGAAATTGATTACTTTCAATGGAATTATAGAAAAGGGCGTTTCTACCAGGAGCATTCCAATAATATTAACAATGGTATGGATCAGGCTTACGAGCAGTACAGAATATCTTTTGAAATGGATCCAAAAAGATTATCTGAAGCCGGAGACGGATATTTTATACGCTTACTGCTCGACAATCATGTTAGCAACAATGAGCGAGAAGAAGCATTGGCAATGATAGACATTTTGGAGCCAATTGGCGGACCGGAAGTACAAAGAGCCATTAATGATACCCGAGATAAAATTTTTAATTCTCCGGAAGAAAGAATTACATTTTTAGAATCTCGCATTGAGGGTAATCCTGAAAATTTAGAGCTTTTGAATGAGTTAGCAGCCCTTTATGAAAGCCAGGGAAACAGAATAAAAGCAATTGAAACTGCAGAAAGACTTTATGAACTTAATCCCTCTTTTGCTAATACAAGGAAACTTGCTGATTACGCTAAATCTGATGCTCAGTACGAAATGACAATTCGTTATCTGAAAGAAGCACGTGAAAAAACAGATGAAACCAGAGAGAAAAGAAATATTTCTCTTGAAATTGCAGAAACGTATCAGAATATGAACCAGTTTGAAACTGCAAGATCTTTCGCTCGTGAAGCTATAAGATTAGACCCAAATTGGGGCGATCCTTACATACGTATTGCCTCTATCTATGCCGGTACTATTTCGCGATGTACTCGGAGTAGAACTATAGATCGAGATGACAGAACCGTATACTGGTTGGTGATGGATTATCTCGATAAAGCAGAGGCTGTTGATTCTTCTGTAGCAAACAGGGCACGGCGCGATAAACAAGCTTATAGTTCTGTTATACCAAGTTCTGAAGACAAATTTTTTAGAGGATGGACAACCGGTGATAAAATTAAAGTTGATGGAAGTATCAATCCATGTTATTCATGGATTAACGAAGAAACAACTGTACGATAAATCTTTTTATCACCCAATTCCTTTCCTATATTCATGAACAAAGCAGCTGTAATGGCTGCTTTATTCCAATCTTTTTTATCTCACATCTTTATAAGAATAAGATTCTCGACATTCAGTAATTCTTTGAATGTTTCGGGGTTTTTTAAATTATCAATTTAATATCGATACATGGCACGTTCCCAAAAAAGCAAAGGGCGTAACTACAAGAAAAAGGGCAACAAGAAAGGGAAGAGCAACAAAGACAATGTCTTTGTGCCTCAATTTCATCAAAACCAACAAACCCGAATCGGCGGTCGTTACAGCGGAGTCCTTGAAATAAATACCAAAAATTACGGATTTATTCGGAAACTGGATTTTGAATTTAGTCAAAGTCAGGGAGATCCATTTTTAAAACCTGATGAAGTGAAACATCATGATTTACGCTCCGGGCTCATCCTCGAAGGTGAGTTTGAAGAGGATCAAAGTGGAAACCGGCATGTGCATTCAATAGAAAAAATAAACGGCAACCCCCCGCAGGTTTGGCAAAAGGTAAATCGTTTTGAGTTACAAACTCCAATTATGCCGAACGAACAGATCAAACTGGGCCACAATCCTGACGATTACGAACTACGGGTGATGGATCTGATTGCTCCTGTAGGCCGTGGCCAACGTGCACTTATTGTTGCGCCCCCGCGAACCGGGAAAACCGTACTGTTAAAAAAGATTGCTAAAAGTATCACTGAAAACTATCCCGACATTAGCACTGCAATCCTGCTGGTTGATGAACGTCCCGAAGAAGTAACAGACTTTATTCGTACCACAAACGCTGAAGTTTTTGCTTCATCCAATGACAAGCCCACAGAAAGCCATGTTCGAATTTCTGAAATGGCCTTAGGGTACGTTAAAAGAAAAGCAGAAAGTGGTGAGCACGCCGTTTTGTTAATTGATTCTCTAACAAGGCTTGGCCGATCCTACAATGCTGCTCAAAAAAATAGTGGCAGAACACTTTCCGGTGGTTTGGATATTAGAGCACTCGAAATCCCTAAAAAGATCTTTGGTTGCGCCCGTAAAATTGAAGGTGGCGGTTCTCTCACCATTATTGCAACCTGCCTGATCGAAACCAACTCCCGAATGGATGACCTCATTTTCGAGGAGTTCAAAGGAACCGGTAACCTGGAATTGGTATTGGATGCAGAAATTGCGAATGACCGAATCTATCCGGCCATTAATATTGCCGCCTCAGGCACACGAAATGAAGATAAATTTATAACCGACTCTCTTGAAGAGCGAAATATGGTTCGCCGATTCTTGCTAAAAAAATCACCCAAAGAATCTATGCAGATGCTTTTACAGGTGATTAAAAGAACCGAAAGCAATGAGGAGCTTTTTGCTCAACTTGCAGCGACTACTTAAAATAATCCACTAAATCATAGCGATTAATTGCTTTGACTATATAGATTCAGATTTGTTCTTATTACTTGAACTCAGACTTTATAAAAAAGGTGTTTGCTGTTTTCTAGATTTTTAATGTTAAATATCACTAAAATTTGCTACTATAACTCTACTATCATTATAAGAGTAATAAATAGTTTGCAAATATGAGAAATCGATACCAAGGAGCCACGCTACTTCTAATTTCTTTTTTTCTTTTCACTTTAACACTCTCTGATAATATTCTGGCACAAGAGCACAGAAAGTCTGTAGAGTTTATACAAAGTTTTAACACATTTCAGGAAGAACTTCCAAGAGAAAGAATCTATCTGCACACTGACCGTCAATGGTATGTATTTGGAGACCGAATCTGGTTTTCAGCTTACGTTGTTGCCGGCAGCTATCGACTCCCCTCCGCCATTAGTAGTGTCCTATATGTAGAGTTAATTGAACCTGATGGGACAATGGTACAGAGATATCCCATCGAATTAAAAAGTGGGCGTGGAGCAGGCAGCTTAACTTTTGACAGAGCGAAAGGGTTGCCGGGCAAGTATAAAATCAGGGCTTATACGGCATGGTCTCTTAATTTTGGTGAATCTCATGAATTTACTTCAGAAATTGACGTTGTTACTGAAAGTGGAATCGTTTCTGTTTCACAAGGCAACGAGATTGACCTCCAGTTTATGCCTGAAAGTGGCTATTTAATCGATGGATTAACCACTAACATCGGCTTCAAAGCAATCGGTGAGGATGGATATGGTGCCCAGGTTTCAGGGGTCATTCGTGATGAAAACAGTGACTTTGAGCTTTTCTTCAGTAGCGAACATCTTGGTATGGGCTTGATTGAGGAGTTTACGCCGGAACCGGGCGCCTCATATTTCGCTGAAGTTAATGGCTCTCGCTATGAAATACCCGAGGTTCGTGGTAGTGGTGTGATTTTAAATGTTCAGCAAAGCCATTCACAGTATTTAGTTGATATACAATCAAAAAGAATTGATACCGGAGAGTCACTTCTACTTTTCGCACACGTTCGGGGCGAAGTATTTTATGCTTCATTGGTTTTATTTGACAATGGTCATGGAGAAGCAATTATACCAAAAGAACTATTTTCCACGGGAGTAGTTCATTTCACACTTCTTGATCCTAACGGTCATCCTGCAGCGGAACGCCTTGCTTTCAATAAAAGTGAAGTAGACCATCTTGAAATAGATTTAGAACTAAACAAAGAGTCCTATACTCTGCGTGATGAAACCATTTTAACCATGTCAGTTAAAGATTTTGAATCTAATAACTTGCCAGCACGGCTCAGTCTTTCGGTTTTTGATGATAGCATTAGGAAGTACGACGAATACTATACAAACATCAACAGCCGCCTGAATTTGGAAACGGAAATCAAGGGTGACATTGAAGACCCCGGATTTTATTTCAGCGATCATGAACAAGCAGATCGATATCTAGATATACTTCTACTAACACAAGGCTGGCGGGCTTACGATATGGAGATGATAGCGGATCTTGAAGAGCTGACCCTTTTTTCACTGCCGGAAACTGGTTTTACTGTTAGCGGCTACGTAAAGAGCGGCTTTAGGGGCCGGCCTCTTGAGGAAGCCACAGTTGTGTTTTCGATAGGGGCAACTGAAGAAGATGTCCAGCTTAGTACGACAGACGCCGATGGAAGATTTATTCTGGATGATCTCCAAATTAATGGCGCTGACTTAATCAATATAAGAGCAAATGATGCATCAGGTGGGGATAAAGTCCGGATTGAATTAGAAGAACAGTTTTCTAATTTACCTGAATATTCCGGGACAATTCGCGGCTATAAGTCAAAACCTGTTGAAGATGAGGAATCAGTCATAACTCGTGAGAAATTGAGTAACAGAGCTGAATCAGCACAAATGGATCTGGAGCGATTTGTGAATGCACAAATGGTGGGAGAACTAGATGAAATTACTATTACCGGTGAACAACTTAGAGAAGCGGATGATATGGAACAAAATCTTCGCTTTGGAGAGCGCGCAAGCCAACGCATCGATTTTGATGAAAATGAAATTATGTCCAGCCTTCCTTTTTTACAGGCATTGAATCAGATGCCGGGCGTTATTGCAAGCCGTATTAATGGTTTGCAAATTAGAACAGGCTTTACAAATCTCCAAGGCGGGTTGCCTTCACCGTTAATCATTATTGATGATATTGAATCTGATTTTTCCCATCTAGCCAGTTTGTCAACAATGGACGTAAAAACGGTCAACGTTTTTAGACGATCAGCAGAACTCGGTTTTTTTGGAGCCCGAGGAGCAGCAGGTGTGATTACCGTTCGAACCCGTCGTGGGCTTGGTGCTTCAACAGATAATATAAGGGGGTACATTACGGCAAGGGTTAACGGTTACTATCCTCCCACTCAATTTTATGCACCACGTTATGGGTTAACTGTACCTCGTGATATCGAACAGGCAGATAACAGAATTACACTTCATTGGGATGACGATGTGAAGATTTCAACCAATGGCCAAAACGTCCGTTTCTGGACAAATGATGTTCCCTCTACTTACCGAATCGTTGTTCAGGGTATAACAATCAACGGATTACCCTTTTTAGCCACAAAAACATTTTCTGTTCAGCAATAAAATATCATTCTATTGCATCCTGGTGCAGTACGAAAGCGTATAAAAAACAGGAGAATATTTAGAAAATTGATATAAAGTTACGGTACCTCGGTCTGATGGGGACCTTGTACTTAGTAAACTGGCAGCGATGTATCAATTTCCTTAGCCCAGGCGTTAACACCGCCTTTTAGGTTTGATACGTTCTTAAACCCATTTTCGGTTAGCAATTCGCACGCTTTTGCACTGCGCCCGCCGGTTCTGCACATCACAACCACTTCTTTCTCTTTTTCGAGTTCGTCTAAACGATCAGAAAGCTGATCAAGCGGGATAAGCCGGCCATCAATGTTGGAGATATGAAACTCAAACTCTTCCCTTACATCCAAGAGAGTAAAGGTTTCGTTGTTATCTTTTTTCTGTTTTAATTCCTGTACAGTTAACTCTTTCATTGCAATGTGCTTTATTAGTAACGGTCTAATTTAAATTGGCGGCCCAGGTACAGCTCTTTCGCCTCTTCATCTTCGGCTAATACTTCAGCTGTTCCTTCCCGCAAAATTTTGCCTTCAAACATCAAATAAGCTCTGTCTGTAATGGCCAGCGTTTCGTGAACATTATGATCGGTAATAAAAATCCCAATGTTTCGCTGACCCAGCTTCGATACAATTTCCTGAATATCCTCAACCGCGATGGGATCAACACCGGCAAAGGGTTCATCAAGCAGAATAAACTTTGGGTCTGTAATAAGAGCGCGTGCAATTTCGGTTCTGCGACGCTCACCACCTGATAAGCTATACCCCTTGTTATTCACCACTTTTTCGAGTCCAAACTCCTCAATGAGTTGATCAGCCCGCTCTTTAATCTCTTTTTTGGATACAGATAAAAACTCCAATACCGCTTCTAAATTCTCCCTTACCGTCAAGTTTCGAAATACACTCGCTTCCTGCGCAAGATATCCTACACCCATACGCGCACGTTGATACATCGGCTTACGGGTCAGGTTTTTATCATTCAAAAAGATCTTCCCCTTATTTGGACGAACCACTCCGGTAAACATATAAAACGTGGTAGTTTTTCCGGCACCATTCGGACCCAAAAGCCCTACAATCTCCCCCTGTTTCACATTAATGGAAACATGATCAACCACAACTCTCCCACGATAACTCTTCACCAGGTTATCACTATGCAGCATTAGTTGTTCTGAGGGTTGATCGCTCATTATAGTTTATATTTACCGATGGTTTCTATGCAGGCGGTTGCCAATTTTACTCCGGCTTCTATATCAGAAACAGCAGCTGACTCTACCGTGCTGTGAACATAACGTGTCGGACAAGAGATGCAAGTTACATGGCTCCCTATCCCCATTAAATACTGCATAGCAGACGTATCGGTACCACCGGCTGTTAGCACCTCGCGTTGATAGGGGATAGAGCGACTGACGGCAATTTCTTCGAGATGAGATACCAGTTCCGGTGTACAGATAATGCTTTTGTCCATCACCTTAATTCCGATCCCTTCACCTAGTGTGGTACATTTATCGTGATCGCTCACACCCGGAAGATCATTTGCAAGGGTAATATCCAATGCGATGCCAATCTCCGGCTGAATTTGCTGAGCGGCAACCCGTGCTCCGCGAAGTCCAACTTCTTCCTGAACAGTGAATACCGCATGTAAATCTGAGTTACAACTTTCAGCTTCTTGTAGGGCTTTAACTAAAATATAGACCGATAATCGATTGTCGAGCGATTTTCCGGTAACAGAATTACCCAATTTAATAAGGTCGCTCATACGGGTCACAGGAATCCCATTGGGCACCAACTCTTTCACCTCTTCTGCGGGAAGTCCCACATCAATAAACAGGTTTTTAAGCTTCGTTTTTGTCTTCTTCTCTTCCTCTGACTGTATATGAATTGGCTTGCTTCCAATTACACCGGGAATCACCTCTTTACCGTGAACCCAAACTCTTTGTGTGGTCAGTGTATCGGCATCAAAGCCGCCAAGAGTTGAAAAACGAATAAACCCCTTGTCATCAACATGTGTGGAAATCAGTGAAATTTCATCGAGATGAGCGGCAAGCATCACCCGTGGGCCTTTTCCTTTTTTGCGGGCAATCAGATTACCTATCGGGTCGGTATAAAGTTCATCCGCATGTGGTTTGATTAGCTCCTCAACTACATCACGGATAGGCTTTTCGTGTCCGGGAGCGCCGGGTGTGTGGACAATTTTCTTAAGCAGTTCAAAATCCATCAGCTATGCAATTTGCAGTTCATTGAACACGGAATCAAACAAAATTTTGCCGTCTTCAGAACCAAGCAATTTCTCCATGGCTCGCTCGGGGTGAGGCATCATACCAAGCACATTTCCTTGTTTATTTGTAATTCCTGCAATGGAATCTACAGAGCCGTTCACATTTGCCTCTTTCGTGATTTCACCATTTTCATTGCAATATCGGAACAGAACCTGGTCATTATCCTGAAGAGATTTCAATCCATTCTGGTCGATAAAATAATTTCCTTCTCCGTGAGAGACCGGAAATTTCAGAACATCATTTTTTTGCAGTTTCGAGGTAAAAATGCTGTCCGTTTTTTCTACTCGTACGTGTACGCCTTTACAGATAAATCTTAGCTTTTCATTGTGAAGCATTGCACCCGGCAGTAAACCTGCTTCGAGCAAAATTTGAAATCCATTGCAAATTCCCATCACCGGCTTCCCTGAATTCGCAAAATCAACCACAGCGCTCATAATCGGTGAAAATCGGGCAATCGCTCCGGATCGCAGATAATCTCCATACGAAAATCCGCCCGGCACAATCAGCAGATCTATCCCTGACAGATCTGAATCTTTATGCCATAAAAATTTTGTCTCTGCTCCCATTATCGATTTCATTGCGTGATAGGCATCATGATCGCAATTAGATCCGGGAAAAATAATAACTCCTATTTGTTTAGACACGTTTTTTAACCTTTAATTTCTGTAACCAGTTGTATTTCCTGTAGTACGGAATTGATTTTCAAACACTCTTCAAAAAGACCTTCATAAACCTGGGCTTTTCCTTCTTCATGCACTTTCATAGTTATTTCTTCAGCTTTTGAAACTGAGCATCCCAGGGCTTTAATCAGCTGATTAATCACCTCATCAAATGTGTGAATATCATCATCAAAAAGAATAAGTCTCCACGGTGTGGTAACTTCTTCTTCCGTTTCTTCGAGCACTTCC
>JBGTFX010000371.1:0-3764 GCA_041747055.1 Balneolaceae bacterium | reverse complement strand
TTGGTTGTACATCAACACCAACATTCATACTCAGCTGAGTGAAACCAACTTGTGCAGATATATCAACCGGAAGCATCGCACCACCGGGAATCCACTGGTTTAGTCCATGTTTTACTCCCAAACCAAATAGATTGATGGTTCCGTCTACATCAGGAACATTTATAGTAGGGACAGCTCTCAGAGATATATCCGTATCGAAAGGAATTCCAACGGTTAATTGAACCATGGGAGCCGGTACAATCGGAAATCCCGTTCCTTCGGGCATATCAAAAGCAAAAAGCTCTTCCTGATTTCCTGATTGAGGATTTGTAAACGTTTGGCCCAACCTGGCTCTGTTTATATCGTCCGGACCCGCAATGGTTGGCGTTGAATTGCCATTTATTACTTCGAGCTGTAAGAAGTTGAGGTCATTTACATTAAAAAGCTCATCAGCTGAAGGCACAAAAGAGGCGGCAACACTTACTCTTAAATCGAATCCTAATTTGCGGTAAGGACGTGCCGTGTTGTTCCATCCACTGTTTAAATCGGCTCCAAACCCGGCTGCGTAAGGACGTAAATAACTTTCTAACAATAGGTTGGAATCATTAGTGCCGGAGCGCAAAATTTCACCGAGATCACTAAATTGAGCATGACTTTTTTCGACAGGAACTAAAAAAAAGAAGCAGAGAGGCAATAGCAGTAACAATCGTTTCATAATAGGGACATTAGTTAAGTAGTTAGAGCTACTGACAAATTCCAAAATTTCAAGGAGATATCAAACAGTTCATTTTGGAACTTTCTACTCAATGGAATCAAGCATACTCAAATAAGAATTGTACCTCTCCGGATCGATGAAACCATCTTCGTAAGCAGTAATCACTCCGCATCCCGGTTCGTGTGAATGGGTGCAGTTATAAAACTTGCATTGTTCACGGAACTCGGCCATTTCAGGAAAAAACAGCGATAGTTCCGGCCGCTCAATACTTACCAGGCCAAATTCCCTGATTCCGGGAGTATCAACAATAAAACCGCCTTCTGTAAGTGGGATCAACCGGGCAAATGTTGTAGTATGTTTTCCTTTATTCGATGATGCAGATACCTCGCCAACAGAAAGGTCTAAATCAGGTCGGAGAGCATTAATAAGGCTTGATTTTCCCACACCGGACGGTCCGATAAAAACAGATGTTTTACCATTAAGCTTTTCGCTTAGCTTCTGCATGGAAGATGGATCATGTATGGAGCAGCTAATCAATGGATAACCAATCTCTTTATACACATCTTCAAGTACTTCCAGATATTCAAGATCGTTGGGTTCAGCTAAATCCATTTTGTTGATTACAATACCTACCGGTATTTGGTAAGCTTCACATCCAACAAGGAAACGATCGATAAACCCCTGCCTGATTTTAGGCTGGCGAATGGATTGAACCACCCAGGCCATGTCAATATTCGAAACCAGAATTTGTTCTCCTCTGCGGCCATGGGTAGCTTTTCTAGGGATATAATTATCTCGCTCCTCTATCTCTTCAATCATTCCCATTCCGTCTTCGGCAACATTGACCAAAACGTTATCCCCAACGGCCACAGGATTGGTCACCTGCTCTTTTTTTAGGCGAAATTTACCCGGAATACGGCAATCTACGATCTCATCTCCAATCGAGACTTTATACCATTTACCGGTGGATTGTATGACTTTTCCTGATTTTGACATACTCAAAATGTACAGCTTTTTGCATTGGGGTGTAAATAAGGAGTTTTATAAATTTGTCCATCAGGAACCCTCTTTTTATGGCCCGATCGTTAGACACGCGAAGTCTATTGAGACTTCGCATGTCTTTAATTAAGAAAGACGTGTGAGACACGGTATTTCTATTTAACTATCGAATATAGTTCGAGCTCGTAATTATTTTTAGTACTGGGAGAAGTTGACGGGAATAATAGAAATACCATGTTTGGGAATAGGGCACAAGTGATTACTTGCGCCATCCAATTAAAAATAAAAAAAATTATTTAAAAAAAATTAATCCATTACGACAATCTCTTTTCTGGCATCGCTGTCAGCAGTAGAATTGCTTTTCCCGTCTTTCTGACTTTCAGGGATATGAAAGAATTTCTTCGGGTCCTCTACAGGATCTTTTTCCAAAACGATATCCAAAAGCGGCTCCATCCGATCGAGGTATTCCACTTGTAAATCCCCAATTACTTCTTCTTCGATTTCTGAAACGTCTTTTTCATTTTTCTTGGGAAGAAGCACTTTTTCGATACCTGCTCGTTTAGCGGCCAGAACTTTCTCTTTAATTCCACCCACAGGTAATACCAATCCACGTAGGGTGATTTCGCCGGTCATGGCCAATGTTCCTTTCACTTTTCGTTGCGTAAAGATGGAAGCAATTGCGGAAAACAAAGATATACCGGCAGACGGACCATCTTTCGGAACCGCACCCTGGGGAACGTGGATATGAAGATCCCAATACTTAAAGGCGTCTTCAGGGATTCCTAATTCTTCATATCGGGCTCTTAAATAACTGATCGCCAGCATGGCAGATTCCTTCATCACATCACCCAGCTGACCGGTTATATGTAATTTTCCTGTTCCTTTCGATACGCTGGCCTCAATGAAAAGAATGTCTCCACCATATTGAGTCCATGCCAACCCGGTTGATACACCGGGAACAGTTGTTCGTTCGGCAACATCAGAGAAAAACTTTCGTTTTCCTAAAATGTCTTCAATATCATTAACTCCAACACTCATTTCGGTAATTTCATCACCGGCAATCCGGGCAGCGATATTTCGGCAGACAGATCCAATTTGTCGCTCGAGATTTCGTACTCCCGACTCACGTGTGTACTGATCCACAACTCGCTCTATGGCCGCTTTGGAAATTTTAAACTGCTTTGCGGTCAACCCATTTTCTTTGATCTGTTTTGGAATCAAATACTTTCTGGCAATTTCAACTTTCTCTTCAAGCGTGTATCCACTGATATTGATGATCTCCATTCTGTCTCGCAATGGAGCAGGAATGGTATCCAGTGAGTTTGCCGTGGCAATAAACATCACTTTAGAAAGATCATATTCCAGTTCAAGATAGTTATCGATAAAAGAGTTGTTTTGCTCGGGATCAAGAACTTCGAGCAGGGCTGATGTGGGGTCTCCCCGGAAATCAGATCCTACCTTGTCAATTTCATCCAGCATCATCACCGGATTTGCTTTCTCCGCTTTCTTCATGGAACGAAGAATTCGACCCGGCAGCGCGCCAATGTACGTTCTCCTGTGACCACGAATCTCGGCTTCATCATGAATACCACCTAAACTAAACCGCTCAAATTTTCGGTTCAAAGCTCTGGCGATAGATTTTCCAAGGGAGGTTTTGCCAACGCCCGGAGGTCCGTAGAAACAGAGAATCGGGGCTTTCATGTCTTTTTTCAGCTTCAAGACAGCCAGGTATTCAATAATTCGTTTCTTAACCTTTTCCAGGCCGTAGTGATCTTCATCTAAAATCTTTCTGGCACGCTTAAGATCAAGTTTGTCTTTGGACGTTTCTCCCCATGGCAGATCTAAAATCCACTCGATGTAGCCATGAATAATGCCGTAATTCGGAGAAGAATTCGGAGTCATTTCCAATCGCTGAAGTTCTTTTTCGGCTGTTTTTCGGGCTTCTTCAGGAAGATCTTTTTTCTTAGCCAATCGATCGCGAAGCTTAACAACATCCTGCTGCTCACTATCTTCACCCAAGGCTTCCTGTATCGCCTTCATTTGCTGGCGCAGATAGAAATCACGCTGCTGA
>JBGTFX010000370.1:0-4125 GCA_041747055.1 Balneolaceae bacterium | reverse complement strand
ATTGAAACAGAAATGCCGACAGCCGCACCCGAAATTCAATGGACCATGAACACCACCCTTGCTTACATCGGTATCCACCACCCAAAACTTCGCAAACGAGCGCTTGACATCGGTAATAAGTTAGGCATATACCAGGACTATCCTGTTTCAAAAGGATGTACATCGCCTTTTGCACCAATATGGATAAATGAAATGGTAAGCAGACAGACAAACAAATGAAAAGAGTGCCGGCCGTTAACAGCGGTTTTGCCTCCGTTCAATTAATTTTACTTGCTGATGCAACACGATCACCAAGCGCCTTTAAAAGTAGGCAGAGACACTTACCTGGAAGGCCCCAAAAGCCGGGCCAGCGAGCTAAAGTTTGCTTTTGATGTTTTCAAAGAATTCATCAAAGGTTTTCGAAAACTGCATTTTGTGGGCCCCTGCATCACCGTTTTTGGTTCGGCCCGCTTCAAGGAAGATCACCGCTATTATCGCATGGCTTACGAGGTGGGTAAGATGATCGCCCAAATGGGTTTCACGACCATGACCGGCGGCGGACCGGGTATCATGGAAGCCGCCAACCGCGGCGCTTTTGAAAATGACGGGCACTCGGTCGGTTGCAATATCTATTTGCCCATGGAGCAAAAACCGAATGCTTTCATGCACACCTGGGTGGGCATCCGGTACTTTTTTGTCCGCAAGGTTTTGCTCCTGAAATACTCCTACGCTTTTGTCGTCTTACCGGGCGGCTGGGGTACGATGGATGAAATGTTCGAGACCCTGACCCTCATACAGACGAATCGCATCCATGATTTTCCGATCGTGGTAATGGGTGTGGATTATTACCGGGACCTCCACGCCTATCTCGAATTTATGGTCGAACAACGAACCATCGCCCCTTCGGATCTCCTGCTCATCAAGTTTACCGACGATCTGGGGGAGGCCCAGGATCATATCCAAAAGTATATTGAAAAGCATTACCAGGTTAGAAAGCGGAAGAAGCGGGTATGGTGGTTGTTGGAGAAGATTTGATTGACCGGCCTTGCAAAGGCTTTATCTGGCCGCCATCATGCGCTGTGATGTGAATCAACGAGAGGCTTGGTTGGTTTTTTAAAGATCGGATCAATGACCATGTGAAAGAGCTAAGGATAAGCCGGCTTTTTCGGTTTTTAACCACGAGAACACAAAGGTTAACCACAACGGGCACGAAGAAGACACAACGGGCACGACGTGGTGTTCTTTGCGCCTTCGCCGTGTCCGCTGTGGTTAAACCTGTAAATCAGTAATTCAACGGACAGTACGGTACATGGCCGGCTTTTTTTTGATGTTGATTATCAATGTTATGATTGAATCCATACTCTACTTACTTTTTTCATTTTCTTTCAAAAACTCTTCAAACAATTCAAAAAATTGATGAAAAGCTTGCTCATCGCTATGAGCATACAAACGAATAATCTTATTCCATGATAAAACCGGATTAATTTTAAACTTCTTTACAATAAATAATTGAAATTCATCCAGCACATAAAAAGTGTCACTGTCGCCGGCGGCATGTCGATAACCGTCCAGAAAGGCCCGGAGCGTCGATATGGAAAAGTTATTGAAATATAGCCCTGGCCGCTTCTTCATTCCTAACAAGAGTTCCGGATACCTCATCTCTACTCACTTTTTTCATTTTCTTTCAAAAATTCATCGAACAAACGAAAAAATTTTTCTAATGCATCACGTTCATCAACTGAATAGAACAATATGATCTGTGCCCAGGATTGCGTGCTGCTTATCCTATATTTTTCCGCTATCCAGCCTTGAAATTCTCCGATTAGATTTCCATCGACCACAGATGCTTCGTCCCTGTTCAGCCAGCCATACAGGTAAGCTTGCAATAAAGATAATGACCGACTACCAATGTATAGTTCGGGTCTTGTTTTTATTCTAAAAATCAAACGCTTAACGGAGTTCATTTTCTCTTGGGAGGTTTTCTTTGGCCTTATTTTCATTAAGGAATTCTTCAAACAATTCAAAGAATCGGTCAAAAGCTTGCTGATCACTGGAAGCGTATAAGCGGATAATATCATCCCAAGATAAAGCAGGATTGGCATCATACTTTTCGACAACAAACATTTGAAATTGATAGAGTATCGGGGAAAGTTTATCTTCCACGATTGCAAGGCAGTAGCCGTCTAAAAAGGCTTTTAGTGATAACAAAGAGAAACTGTTCAAATAAAGTCCTGGCTTTTTTTTAATTTTTAGTAACAATTCTGGATATTCCATAATCTTCAAAACTTTAAAATTCTTGCAATATACTCACTTTAAAGTTCGGCGCCGTACTTTCAAGGTCTCTAATCCAAAGTTCATAATCGATACCACTTCTATGAATATTATCATAGACTTTGCCTTCAACTAAAACACCTCTATGCATACCACTTCTTGAAATAGCATTAAGTTGCCCTACCATTTCCTGAGCATGGCTGATAATAAAACGCGAAATCGGATTTCCTGCCTCATCCAAAGTTTGATATTGTAATAATTTGCCCGAAATCCCGGCTCTTTTTAAATTTGCTATAATGGCATCAGCGCACTCGACGCATTTAAGATTATCAAACCGCGCCGTCACCTCCCGAATCATATTCACCGTAAACACCCCCGGCGTTTTCGCCATCATGGTCGTCACCGATTGGGTGGAGGGCACCACGGCCGCCAGATCCAGTCCGGCCAGGCTATTGTCCAGCAGGCGGCCGGGCAGCGCAGGCTCCACCGCGTATTCCTTGTAAGCTACGGAAAATTCGCCGGTCCATTCGTTTTCATCAACGAAATAGCGGCGGTAGGGGATATCGGCTTCGGTTTTGTTTTTGAATAGGATCTGATAATTGCGCCAGATGGAATACTTGAGATGTTCGAAACCTGCTCGGATATTACCGCCGATGATCGCCCCGACGGGCGGCAACTGATTATAGTCGTCACAACAATGGGCAGCAAGGAGACTGTGCGGATCGTATTCCAGCAGCGCGCGGTCAAAGGCAGCGGAAAAGCTGGAAAAAACCTCGCTATCGTATTGCCACCCGTCCAGTACCACCGTTTCCTGCTGTATCGGGTAAAGATCATCAGACAGCGCAGCCGTTAGGAATTCGTTTTGGCTGATTAACGTATGACAAAAAAGTAATAAAGCAATCAAGGCCAGCGGACGCCTACCGGTCGTTTTTGGGTGTGTTCTCATTCTGATTGTTTGATGGATTATTTTAAGCAAAATACGAAAAAAACCGCTTATTCTTCAGTTTTTGAATGAAAAATATTCTAAAAACATATTTTATTTGATTGTTCTTCAGCCCCAACTCCCCAACTCTGCCACACCCCAGCTCCCTTTGGTCGAATCAGGAGCTTCATGACCGTTTTTGCATCTTTTTAGTGTGCCCTTCGTATATTTTGATGAATTTATCCATTACATCTATCTGCCTTTCCGTTTTTGCCCCTTTTTTGTTTTCTTGCAGGGAGCGTCTTCTGACATCTGACATTGGCCATATGGTGTGCCATGCTGAAAAAGCCAACGCTCGACAGCAACAGTATGAGAAACGAAACGACAATAATTAAAACGAATGTTTGAACAGACTTTTAAAAATATAGACGACATACTCCACAAAGACGCAGGTTGCGGTAGTGAATTGGATTATGTAGAGCAAACATCCTGGGTATTGTTTTTGAAATATCTGGACGACCTGGAGCGTGACCGCGCTACTTCTGCCGAACTTACAGGCAAAACCTATACCCCCATCATTGACCAGGAATACCAATGGGGCGTGTGGGCTGCCCCCAAATTACCTGATGGAAGAATTGATCATAATGCCCTGACCGGCGACGACCTGTTGGATTTTGTGAACGGTAAACTTTTCCCCTATCTCAAAAAGTTCAAACTTTCTGCCGAGAGTGCCGATACCATTGAATACAAAATTGGCGAGATATTCAGCGAGCTGAAAAACCGCATCCAGAGTGGCTACAATTTGCGTGAAGTGATAAACCGCATCGATGAATTGCGCTTCCGCACCCACGCAGAGAAGCACGAAATGAGCCACTTGTATGAAGACAAAATCAAAAATATGGGCAATGCAGGGCGAAACGGCGGCGAATATTATACGCCGCGTCCCCTGATTA
>JBGTFX010000369.1:0-2742 GCA_041747055.1 Balneolaceae bacterium | reverse complement strand
ATCCATAGGTTCCTCTTTTTTATAGAAGTAACTATGAAAGGGGGTAATTTGTTGTAATTCTATAATCGAATACCTGTGAAATTCTTTTGGAAGGATTTAATTGGACTCAAAAGGTTCGAAAAGGCTCAGGGTAGTCTTTCTCGCAGATTTTCGCCGATGAACCGCAGAGTCACGCAGAGGTGAATCGATTTAGGCTCATTCCATTAAGACCCCTGCGAGAAACACCATTTCAATTCAACAACACCGGTTCACCAAATCCAAGTCCATTCAGCCGTTGCAGCTGGGTTCGCGCATCACCAACAATCATGTAGATCATCCTGTCGGGATTGGAATATTTTCGGGCAAGTTCACTGATCTCATCAGCGGTAATGTTTCTCACTATTTCCTGCTGTTCCAAAATATAATCCGCTTCCCAGCCATTGGAACTCATCGTTTGCAGAATACCCAGCTTGGCACCCAAGGTTTCAAACGATCGGGCATTGCTCTTTAATAAGAAGCTCTTGGTGTTTTCCAAGTCTTCATCAGAAAACGTTTCAGGATAATCGGCAAGGATTTGTTTGATGAGATCTAATGCCTCAAAGGTCACATTACTTCTAACGCCACTGCTAATTGTAAACGGACCTTCAAGATTAGAACCATTAAATCCTGAACCGATTCCGTAGGTGTATCCTTTCCCTTCACGCAGCTCCTGTGTCAGTCTTGAAGCAAATCCACCACCACCGAGCTTGTAGTTCATCACTGTTGCAGGGAAATAATCTGCATCCGTTTCATTCATCGCCAAATACCCGATTCGCAGCACGGACTGTGAGGAATTTGGTACATCATAAAAATAGACTGTTGATTCAGCAGGCATCTCCGGAGTATGTATTTCCGGTAGCTCTACGTCTTTTGCCTGCCAGTTACTGCTTAAGGAGTTCAGTGATCGTGTTACATGGTCTGACTGAATTGAACCCGCCACATGCATAACCGCAACAGAAGGGGAGATGTTTGAATTATAGTAAGATTTCAAATCATCAATAGTGATTGACTGTACACTTTCTTCGGTTCCAAGAGTATTAAAGGCTTGAATATTTCCATCGCCATAAAGCAGTTTATTAAACTCGTTAAAGGCAATGTTGTTTGGGTTTGATTGCTGCTGTGCAATCTGACTTATCACGCTCTGCTTTGCCAATTCAAATTCCCGTTCGTCCCATCGCGGTTCAAGAAGAATCTCCTCAACCAGTTTTAGGGTCTCGTCATAATTTCTTGATAAGGTATTCCCTGAAATCGTGAAGTATTGCCGGCCTGAATACACGTTTATTGAGGCTCCTAAAAGATCAATGGCTTCTTCCAGTTCGGCTGCCGTTTTATTGGCTGTTCCCCGAGTCATTACATTTGCAAGCAGGTTCGAAACACCCACTTTATCTGTCTCTTCGAGCAATAATCCACCATCTAACCGTATCGTAAACTGGACCAGCGGCAATTCGTTTTGTTCAATTCCATACACCTTCATTCCGTTATTCAACTCTGAGGTCCAAACCTCAGGAACAGCTATTTGTGGCGCTTCACCATAAGGAGGCTCAACCGTTCTGTCGAAACTTGATGCTGTTCGTTCAAAATCGGTGTCTTCCGGAAACTCAAAATTTTCACCTGCTCCTCCCTGGGTTATCTCCTCTTCAACAACTACTGCTTTAGAAGATTCTGCCAATACTAAATTTGTTTCCCCTCGCGGCACAAAACTGGTAGCTATATAATGCCGGTCTTTTACATACTGTTCGTACACGCGCTGAACATCATCGAGTGTTACATCCAGCGTTTTTTGAATATCCTGGTTGATATATCCAGGATCACCGGCAAAGATGTTGTACTGAGCAAGCTGAAATGCTTTCCCAAGCACACTCGACAAACCATTGTAAAACTGTGTTTCGATTCCTGCTTTGACCCTTTCAAGATCCCGATCAGTAAACCCATTCTCTTCATATCGGGCAAAACCTTCCTCAATTCCCGCCAGAACTTCGTTTAGATCTACTCCCGGATAGGCTCTGACCATTACCGTCACTTCACCGGCCAGCTCCGAATTACTGCTGAACATATTCACGCCGGATGTTAATTCCTTTTCTTCCACGAGAACTTCATATAGTGGGGCAGTTTTACCATCTGCGAGTAGCTGAGATAGTATTTGCAGCGGGTAGGCATCATCATGGTAGAATTCAACGCCCGGCCAGGTGAGTCTAAGTTCAGGAAGTCTTGCAAAATTGTCTTCGTGATACAGTCGTTTTGATTCAGTAACCACTGCAGGCTGCTTTTCCAGCGGTTCGATTTGATCACCCCCCGGAATTTCATCAAAATATTTATGAACCCACTCCCGGGCCTGATCAGAATCAAAATCACCTGCAATGACCAATGTGGCATTATTGGGTACATACCATGTATTATAGAATTGGATCACATCATCCAGAGTAGCTGCCTGAAGGTCATCCAGAGACCCGATTACCTGCCAGTTGTAGGGATGAGTTTCGGGATATAAATTCTTGCCGATCACATAATTGGTGTGGCCGTAAGGAGAGTTATCCACTCCCTGACGCTTCTCATTCTTCACAACTTGTTTCTCTTTCTCCAGAACCATCTCGTTCACCGTATTAATGAAATAGCCCATTTTATCGGCTTCGGCCCATATCATTTTTTCGAGGGCATCATTGGGAACCGTTTGGAAATAGTTGGTTCGATCTCTGCTGGTTGATCCGTTTGCACCCGATCCGCCGA
>JBGTFX010000368.1:0-16298 GCA_041747055.1 Balneolaceae bacterium | reverse complement strand
GCAGGCCGAATATACATACCGGAGGAAACCGTTGTACGTGCGGTCCGCGATAACCGCATTTACGGAATTGTAAATCCCGAAGAAGCTGCTTCTTTCATCCGGGTTTATTCGTATGGCAGTTAGGATTGATCCTGGGCTCCTTTAAGAATTTCGGGTTCGTTTTTCAGCCTTAATGAGGGTTTCGGTTCTGTTAAAATATACTCGTTGATACATACCAATCCCGGTGAGAAGGTTTTACGTTCTGCCTGATGTTTAACCCAATTGGTTTTAAATATAATGTGTAGCAATGATAGCCCATTGTTATTGAACCCCATACGGGGTTCTGGATTTTTGGGGGCGTTATTTACCCCACATTGCATGTGGGGTAATGCAGACCCATTCCACGAGAACCCCGGATGGGGTTTTTATCATTACAGTCACAACAAAATCAAACCTTCGGGAAGCTCTATTTTTGTTTTCCCAAAAGTACAATGTGCGCCCGATTGGAATTGAGTTATGAAATCTTTTGTAAACTTATTTGGTGATTTATCACAACTACTTTCCAGGAGAATTCCTGATGACTATTTCATTGAAAATATGATGGATGATCATGAAATACGGTTCAAATAATTCATGAGCCTCAGTGTTCTGTAATGATCTCAAGTGTTCGCTTTAATGCATCTTTGGAACTCACTTCAATGTCCGGTTCAACTCCAACCCGGTCGATCCGGTGGCCGTCTGCAGTCATGTAATCGGCAACCGGAAGGAACAGGGTGAAATTTTCATTTACCGGAATCCTTTCACCGCTTAACATGGATCCGGCCGTTCGTTCCCCGACAATAGTTGCGGCACCGTTTTGTTTGATGAAATACACGAAGGGTTCTCCAGCACTTGCGGTATTCCGGTCGGTGAGAATATACAGGTCACCGTGAAAGATAGGACCGGAATGAGGAGGCAATATCTGCCTGGCCGCACCTTCGGCCCAGAGCAGGTTTGTGAACCCTTCCAGGCTGAAATCCTGCAGTACCGGGATATCGGCAAGCTGTTTTTGGGTGGGGTAATCGCCATGAATTTCAAACCATTGGCGGGTCAGATAGACGCCGGCATCGATCGCCTGATCTGTTAAATACCGCCCAAGTATCACTACAGAGGGAAAAGATCCCCCCTGATTTCCACGCAAGTCGATGATCAGGTTTTTATAACCTCCTGATTCAATCTGCCTGATTGCATTGATCATAACTTCTTCAGCCATTTCAAATATTCTGACCACAAGTAATATCGTCTCGTGATCGATCTCTGTTATCTCAACGGCTGCAGGCTGTTCAGCTTCCTCTCCATTTTCATCAATACCGCCGGATTGGTAAATCAATCGATAATGGGTAAAGGGCAGGTCGGCTTCAATCATGGCTCGATTGAACTCCCTGGCGAACTCTTCATCATCTAAATGTACCATCCGATCGCTTCGTATTACATCCCTGAAGTTTTTCCATTCCTTGGTTTCAAGAAACGTTGGGTTGGCTATAGCCTGTTCGCTGATGGCTATGATCCGTTCAATGGTTTCAGCTTTATCTGAAACATTGTTTTGAGCAATTGATTGGTTAGGGAACTGAACAAGGATACCAGTAGATATCCAAAATAATAAAACCTTATAGGCTGATATTTTGAGCAGGGTCATTTTACGATCCGGTTTTGGTTATGGGTGATTCTGTTTCAAACAACAAGCTATAAAAGATCTGAAGAACCATTTAAAAATTGGGATGAAGAAGAAGTTTTAATGATGAAATTGAAGGTTCCAGGCTCCGGTATTTCTGATTGTGCTCAAAATTTCGAATAATTACAGCTGATAAGAAGGAGAAACCGGAATTTTATTAGCGTTATTAATCAGAAGTGCATACCGTTTTCTTGAATTACCTTCAATTGCCGAAATGTAATCGGGATTGACCAGGTATGAACGGTGAATTCGTAGTGCATTTGGCAACTGCTTATACAAATCAGTGAGTGTAGTTCGGATTAACTGCTTTTTAATCTCTTCATTTTTGAGATAATGGACTTTAACATAATTCTGGCTGGCCTTCGCAAACACAAAATTTTTCTCTTCCAGATGTATTATGTCTTCCTTGTTTTTACCGTGAATAGTTAATTGATGATCAGACTTTAATTGATCAGGATTCTTTTTGAAAAAGAAAAGGTAGACAAATATTACAACCGGAAGTAAAATGGCGAGGTAAGGCAATCCTATCCAAATAAAAAAGGAACCAAAATCACTAAAAGAGGGAGTGAATTCATTCACAACAAGTGCATTATACAGATAGGATGCGGCAATAATCAGCGTGATTAATAGTATTTTAGAAATCAAATTGTGATATACCTTCCACTTTTTGATGAAAAATTGTTTTATCCATCCTTCAACTCCATAGATGAAGAAAAAAGGGAGGATGATACAAAGTGAATAACCGGCCAGGCGCAGATTTCGATATGAGGCCACATACTCTTCAGTTCCGGAAGGATTAAGAAAGAATATAATTAAGAGTAGCTGTGCAGCAAGGACGACGGAAAGAAGGAATATTCGAAGGTGAGTAAGTACAAATGATGATTCCTTGTTGAGTCCGGTGATGAGTGGGCTCCATGTCTTCTTTAAATCCGATATTCTCATGTATACAATACTTTTATTCACATCAAAGGTACGTGTTCAATTTATAAAATGTTTCGGATTCAATATTATCTGCTGCTCAAGTGATAAAAGCAATTACTGAGATTTCAATTATGATTCACATGCAATGTGGATAATGCTGGTCCCATCCGCGGGAACCCCGGGAGGGGGTTCAAACCCCAGGCCTTCAGAGCAGATATTTTTCATCAAAAGAGATTACCAATGGTTTTGCTCCATACGTGAGAAGGCTTTACTTTCTCTATTCACAGGTATTGGCAAAGTGGTTTTTGGGTTATCATTACAATCACAACAAAATGAAACCTTCGGGCAACACCTTTTCTGTTTTCACGCAAGCACAGGGAATGCCCGATTGGAATTGAGCTATGAAATCTTTTGTAACCTTTTTTGATGACTTATCACAACTGCTTAGCAGGAGAATACCTTACTTATTCACTTTAAAAAACATACTGCTCATCTCTTTTTTCCTGGGCGGCATCCAGGTGTTTGTAACCATTTTTTTGGAGCCGCACGGCACGGGAGATTATAAGGCTCCTTATCGAACCCTCAGGTTAGCCGGATTTGCCCTCTGTTTCGTTTTTCCCTCTATAATTATATATGGAATTGAAAAGTGGCTATATAACTTGCAGAATCAGGTCTGGAAAGTTTATCAGGAGATAACTTCAAAATTACTATTGGGCATTGCCATTGCTACGGCAAGCTACTTTTATAACATCACCGTCATTAATACAATCTCACCCTCAATCGAGCGTTGGATTGAGCATATGCTTGTCTTTGCCTGGCCATACGTCCCTCTCTTCATCCCATTTATCATCATCATCTATGCAATTCTATACAGGAATCATTCACCGGATGAAAAGGATCTCACGATTACCGGACAAAATCAGGATGATATTTTAAAGATCACTGAATCGCAGTTTATCTATGCCGAATCCGATCAAAACTACGTGACAGTTTATTTTAAAAACGGGAAACAGGTTGACAAGAAATTAATTCGTTCGCCGCTTCAGGCCATCGAAGATCAAATCGGTTTTGCTGTTCGGGTTCACCGATCCTATCTCATCAACCCCGCTTATCTGCAATCCTTAAAAGGAAATAAGAGAAAACGGACGGCCATTCTTAAGGATGTGGATTCAATCATTCCGGTATCGGCCAATTTTGAAGAAGATTCTCTTTGGAAGAGTTCACATTAGTCCCAAATTCTTCAGAAACGTCCCTGCAAATACAACTACTTCACTAAATCCTGTAATTTCATCACCTAATTAAAAACGGTTTCCTCCCGGTAATTACTTTTGTACTAAAAACACGAACAAAAATGTTTACGGTATGAAAATAAAAACAATCAATTTCGGGATTAAGCTTCTATTAGCCCTCGCGTTTACTCTTCAGGCAGTTCTTACACAAGCACAGTCAGCACAATTTGAATTAGATGAAAAATATAATCCGGTTATCACTGACTTATATGCACAGTATATAACGGATGAAATAGAGCTTGAGGCCATCGATGGCAACACTGTAAGAATTTCTGACCTCAAAGGTAAAATCGTGGTTTTAGATTATTGGCAAACCTGGTGTGGCCCCTGCCTGTCGAGTTTTATAGGGTTTCAAAAAGCAAAAGAAACCTGGCCCGATAAGATAGAGATTCTTGCCGCCTCTCCGGACTGGGCAGATAGCAGGCGAAATATCAGGCGGTTTATAAGAAACCACGATTACGATTTCACATACGTATTGGCCTACGATCTGGAAAAAGAACTCAACCTCTCCTCCATTCCCTATAAAATCATATTCGCACCGGACGGATCTTTGATAAAGTCTATTTCAGGGTCAAAAGGTATAGAAGAAGAATACAATGAATTAAAAGCTTTAATCGAAACCTGGTTTTAACAATCAAGAGACATGAACCGAAAAATAATTATTTCCATTTTTTTACTTTTTACAATCATTCTGATCTATGCATTTTCAGTTCCAAATTACGTGTATGATTTTATAAAGGGTGCCCCGATCGGAACAGGATTGGTAGCCAAACAACTCTGCAGCGGAATTTTTATACAAGAACGTTCAGAAGCCGATATACGCACGGAGGAGCTGGGGCCAAGAATTGACCCAAGGCTTCGATTCATATCCGCTGACATTGACCATGAGAAAAAGGAAGTTAGAGCAAGCTTGTTCGGCTTTTTTGAATCGTTTGCCGGCCTGCGCTCAGATGGCGACGGTGGCTGTTCTGTCTTTTATAATGGAGATGGAGTTGATAAATCCTTTGATTTCACCCCGGATCCGCGACCATGGCCGGCAGGCGATGCGGTTCATCCGGAAGCAAAAACCCTTGTCCCGAATTATCAGGCACTGGAAAAAGCTGTAGATGCAGAATTTTTACCCACTGAAGAAGGCTATAACAGAGGAACCCGCTCCTTCCTGGTCGTGCATAACGGCAAATTAGTTTATGAACGCCATGCTGAGGGCTGGAGCAGTACCATACCGCAAGAGAGCCGGTCGATAGCAAAAACGGTGAGCTCTGCTTTAACCGGTATTCTTGTTGGGGAAGGAAAACTTTCACTTGATTCAAATAACCTACGCCCGGAATGGACGGACAATCGCTCTGAAATAAAGCTTAAAAATATTCTTCAAATGGAAAGCGGTCTGGAATACAATGAAATTTACAATCACCATGGCGATCCTGCCAAAGCAACGTTTCTTTATAAGAGTGCTGCAGACTTTGCAGCCGATAAACCGCTCATACATGAGCCCGGCACCATTATCCATTACTCGAGTGGGGATTCTGATTTGCTAATGTCGATTTTACGGTCTTTTTCCGGCTTGAATGATCAGGAATGGGCCAATTTCCCCGGTGAAAAACTGTTTGAGCCCATTGGAATGACCCGAAGCGTTTTTGAACGGGATGCAGCCGGTGATTATGTCGGATCTGTATTTATGTATGCTGCACCGGTAGATTGGGCACGGTTCGGACTGTTATTCGCAAATAAAGGCACATGGAATGGGAGACAAATTTTACCTGAGGGATGGGTTGATTACATGGCCACTCCCACTGAGCTATCCTGCATGTATGGCGCCATGATGTACATAAGAGGAGGTGAAACAGATCGCAGACCCGGTGATGTGATAGAGATGTTTGGATCCTGGGGGCAAAGCGTGGTGATCGTTCCGGAAACCCGGACCGTTATCGTACGGACAGCCTGGGGGTTTCATCGTCAGGAGGAGATGATGGACCGGATATTTTCGGCACTGGAGATTGATGCTCCAATCACGTATTCCAGACTGAAAGATGTGTCCAATGAATGTCAGATGTTCGATATGTAATATACCGTGAAGTTCAGGCGAAACAGGCCTGGCAAACTTTATGCCGATATTTGCGTTTTATATAGACCGGCCGATACTCCGGGTCACATTGAAAAAGACAATGCTGAAAAGTTCATTGACTAAGGAATGAATTATCCGGCCGGACTATTTGGTGATCATTACATTGAAGTAAATTAATCAGTGAGGATCAACTAACCTTCCGGATTGCTTTTTTTGTACTTGTAATAACCAAATGAAAAAATTGCCAGTCCAATAAAAAAGATGGGCAAAATTACCAGGTCGATGTACGCTGTGTAAGCGGCTATTCCTGCGAAAGCAAAGCCCCATATCAGCAGCGGCGTAAAACAGCAGAGGCCCGCCACAAGCGCAGCCCAAAATCCTGCTTTGGTATATTTGTTGTATTCTATAAAATCGAATTTTGACATGGTTTTACTATTTATCAGGTGAGTAATTGAGATGATTGTTACGTTGCGCAGCAGCTAAGTTTTCCGACGTCCTTGCCAAAGGTGATGGCTGCCAACTTGATTCCTTCCGAAAGGGTCAGATATGGATGAAACTCCGATTTCAGCGATTCCACCGGAATTCCGTGACGAATCGCCAGGACCAGTTCCATGAGCAGTTCCGAACCTTCTGGAGCCAGGATACGTGCACCCATCAGCCGGTCATTCGCCTTGTTACGGATCAGCTTGATAAAGCCACGGGTATCGCGTGCGGCAATCGACCGCGGTACATGTTCGAGTGAAAGTTTTGCAGTTTCAACATCAATTCCGGCCTCTTTGGCCTGCTCTTCATCCATACCTACTCCGGCCACCTGCGGATCGGTAAAAATGACCCACGGAAGTACAGAGAAATCAGCTTTGCCACGGCTTCCTCTCATCGCGTTTTGTGCGGCAATTTTACCTTCATAGGCAGCGGTATAGACAAACTGCCGATCTCCAAGCACATCGCCTGCTGCAAAGATATGATCCAAAGATGTACGCAGAGTTTCATCGACCGGTATATATCCCCTTCCAGAGGTTTTAATCCCGACATTATCCAGTCCCAGATTTGCCGTATTCCCAATTCGTCCGGTAGCAACGAGAATATCATCTGCTTCCAATTTCTGCTTTTCGCCATCTACGGTCAGGCGAATAATTTTCTTCCCGGTCGCCTTATTTTTGGATACTTCTTCAATACGGGTATCCGTAAGAACCTTCATTCCCTCCTCTTCAAGGTATCCGGCCAGCGCCGTTCCTATCTCTTCGGGCTGGTCGCTTAGAATATGCCCCGAGCGCTGCACAATGGTCACCTTGCTGCCCAGGCGGCTGAAAAGTTGCGCGTTTTCCAGGGCGATATATCCGCCCCCGAGCACAATCAGGCTTTTGGGCAATTTGTCCAACTCGTAGGCCGATTCATTGGTCAGGTAACCGGCCTTCTCAAGTCCTTCCACAGGTGGTTCCCATGGAGCTGCGCCGGTGGCAATCAGGATATTTTTGCCGTAATAGGGCGTTCCATCCACATCCACGGTGTGTTCATCCACAAACCGGCCGAATCCATCCACAAGTTTGATGTTCGGATCATCGGCAATTACATCTACATATTTACCCTGCCGAAGATCACTCACCATCTGCCGTTTTTGATCGATAATGGTTTTAAAATCTGTGATAGTGGCTTTTGAATCGATCCCCTCAAAACGCGGATGGTTTGCGTGATGAATCATTTCTGCGGTGCGAATGAGTGTTTTGGAGGGCACACATCCCACATTTACACAGGTCCCACCGGTCGGCAGGCCTTTGTTAATAATCACTGCTCTGCCGCCAAGTTCGCTGGTACGGATGGCCGCAGCAAAAGCGGCCGAACCTCCCCCGATAATCAATAAATCAAACTTATTGTCATCATTTTCTGAGGATTCAATTTCTCCGGTCACTTTGTAATGGCCGATGTTGTTAATGGTATCAATCACTTCATCTTTAGAGATGGCATCCGGATCATAACTGATCTCCGCTTTGCCATCCGGATAAGAGACGGATTTGTCACTGATTCCTTGTTTTTTGGATAGCGCGCGGTCGATGCTTACTGCACAGTGGTCGCAGGTCATTCCGCGAATACTGACGTTAAGTTGATTTTGTTTAGACATGATATTATTTAAGCAAATTATTAAATATTCATTAAAAAAGTGGCTATTCAGCCACTTTAAAACCGGTCGAATTGATCGCTTGGGCGAGAGCCTCACGGTTTGTTCTCGTATTGTCGAATGCAATCGTAGCTGTTCTTGTAGCATAGGAAACATCGGTTTCAAGAACGCCATCTACATTTTGAACGGCGTGTTTCACCGAAGCCTCACATCCGGTACAGGTCATCCCTTCCACATCAAATGTAATACGTTCAACCTGAGCATCGCTCACATACACGACATTCGGACTATTGTCCTGAATGAGGATGTGAGAGTAGTAAGGGAACGCCACCAACAGTCCAAGAACAACTGTTACGATTCCAAGAAAGCTTTTTGATTTGAAAAACGAGGGGTCGTCTTTGCATTCACAATCAATCTCTTTTTTGGGTTTCATCTGCTGATACCATGCAAATCCCAGAAACAGAACCGTAAGTCCGATCATCCAAGGCCGGAACGGTTCCAGGAATGAGAATGTAGCTGCAATTCCACCAATTCCGGCAAGAACAGCAAACACGGGCGTGATACAACAGATTGCTGCAACAAACGCAGTTGCAATTCCGGCTCCGAGCCATTTATTTTCTGAATTCATGCTGCTATTACCTCCATAATTTTGTTTTCTTTGATTTGATTGAACATGGGAGTTAGAATTTCTTTATATGGTTCCTGCAGGGAATAAAAAATCTGTTTCCCATCTCTTATGTTGTTCAGCAGGCCTCCGTCTTTCAGTTTCCGCAGATGCTGAGATACGGCGGGAACCGTCATATCTAAAATATCAGCCAAATCGCATGGACAAAGATCTACCTCTTTATCCAGCAAAAACAGAATTTTTAAACGTACATCATTTCCGGCAAGCTTTAAAATATCAGATAATGTACATATGGATGTTTCCACATCTTGCAGATCCTGAATACATTTATTAATCTGGTTCAGATCCGCTACTTCACGAATACAGGTTTGTTTTTTCATAGTATTAGAAGTTCTAATTCATTTAAGCAATTACTAAAATTTAGTTTGAATTTATTATTTAAGCAAATTATTAAATGTTTACTGACTATCTAACCCGCTGTTGATTTTTCTTATAACATATTTTTAGTAATTGTAGTAAATCTGAGATTTCATCACTTACTTGCTTAATGGATAGTGGCCAAAATGATAGCAATAAATGAAAGAGTGATATTATGAATGTATTTATCCAGACTTACTTTTTGGACAAAAACACCATGAAAAAACTGTTATTCTCTATATTAATCACTGACCCATCCACTGCACAACCATCACACCGTTTTACCTTTGAAGAAAAAATGAAAAATTGCTTGTTCTCGCTATTGATATTAAGTATTGCATTTCCCGTTTACGGATACTCGCAGGAACAGCCTGACTGGGGGAGTGTATTTGAGAAATATGATGCTCAAGGCACCATCGTTGTGGTCGATGGGCGTAAAAAAGCGCCACCTACTCTGGTGTTTGATCAGGATCGGGCAGGAAAACGCTATTCACCGGCGTCAACATTTAAAATTCCTCATACGCTGTTTGCCCTCGATGCAGGTGTCGTTCGGGATGAGTTTGAAGTATTCGAATGGGACGGAGTGGAGCGAAGCTTTTCCGGGCATAACAGGGGCCAGGATTTACGCTCGGCTATGCGTAACTCAGCTATGTGGGTTTATGAGCAGTTTGCTGCTGATATCGGAACCGAAAAAGCGTGAGACTACCTAACCCGGGTCAATTATGGTAACGCAGATCCTTCAGTAGTTACAGGCGAATATTGGGTCTATGGTGAGCTTGAAATCTCCGCGCATGAGCAAATTTCATTTCTAAGGCAACTATTTCTCAATGAATTGCCATTCTCTATCGAACACCAGCGGCTGGTAAAAGATCTGATCATCGTTGAAGCCGGGCGCAACTGGATTTTGCGAGCCAAAACCGGCTGGGAAGGCAGTTATGGCTGGTGGGCAGGATGGGTCGAATGGCCGGATGGACCGGTTTTTTTCGCCCTCAATATCGACACGCCGAATCGAATAGCTGATCTTGCTAAGCGAGAGCAGATTACTCGTGAAATTTTAATTTCTATTAACGCATTACCTACTCAGTAGTGACCAGTAATATTAAATCCCCAATATTTATCCATGAATAATTTATTTGCTCTCTTTGTTGGTGTAATATTCATTTTTTTGGAGCTACTCAGTTTGATTTTCGTTGGTATAATCTTAAAAAAGATTGAAACGAATGTGGATTGGCTGTCTGGAAGCATGTTACAAATAAAATCATGGATCATTTTCTTGGTGTTATTTGTAACATGCTTTGGGGCTATTGTTTTTTGCACATTTTCAATAATAAAGATTTTTCAACTTGAATTACGATTTTTCGGTCTTGGCATCATAATTGGAATATTTCTTTATATCCCTTTTTCAAAATGGTTAAAACTATACTGACAAATAAAGTCGTCTAAAAATAAACGCATCAACTAGGGATCGGGCTCCGAATTCTCGGGCAGGCTGTGCCGTTGTTTCCGGAGTCGCTTAATTTAGAATTTTAGCCGTTTATTAACTTTTAATCTCCGCGCCCGCTAAACGCAAAACCATTTAGGTAACCTAAATCACTTTCTAAGTTTTATAGGAAGAAAAAAAACTTTCTAAGTGTTAGTTGAAATTCAGAGATTGAACATAAATGCGGTCTGCTACAAACCGCCTCAACGAACAGAATCACATTTTGCGAGAATTCATTTTTGAAAATAGAAAGTACGGATTTAAACTGTTGATGGATTTACACAGATTTGAAGACAACACTCAAGTTTTTTTTGATCCTGAACCGCATACTATTGATTTTTTTGAAGTCCTGATTTTTGAAAAAGGAAATGGGCAGATTGAACTAAACGGACACGTATTGGATGTTACCAATAACAGCTTTTTTTTCGTTTCCCCCTTTCAAAAAAAAAGTTGCAAAATTGACCTCGAGGGAATCAGAGGTTTTCATCTTGTATTTCAAAATGATTTTTTATCTGATTTTTTTGACGATAAATTATTTACTTATCGGCTACAATACTTTTTTAATTCCCAATACCCGCAGTACTTACAACTACAAAATGAAGATTATGACATAATAAAATTAACCTTAAATGAAATAATTACCGAGATAAAAAATTATCAAAATGATAGTCTTCACATCTTACGTTCACTTTTATATTTCACTTTGTCCAAGCTCAATCGACACTACTCGAAACGCTATAATATTTCTCCGGATACGCAATCAGATTCTGCTCTTTACAAGTTTAAGGAAATGTTAGAAAAGAATATACGTACAATACATCAAGTGGAAGAATATTGTGATTTGCTGCATGTCTCTCGCCAACAATTAAATAAAATGGTAAAAGCACATACCGACCTCACTTCAAAAAGTTTAATTAATAAAAGGTTGCTTCAAGAAGTAAAAATGGAACTTCGATATACTAAAAAAACAATAGACGAAATAGCCTTTGCCCTTAATTTTAGTGAATCAAATAATCTAACAAGATTTTTTAAAAAATTAGAAGGGATTAGCCCATCTGTTTATAGGGATAGTTACCAAAATGATAGCAATAAATGAGAAAGTGATATAATGATTGTAGTATTCCAGCCTTATTTTTGTAAACAAAAAACTATTAACTGTGAACAAAAACTGCATGAAAAAATTATTATATCTGTTATTCGCTTTATTAGTCACTGAACTATCCATTGCACAAAGCTCAACCGTAAAAATTGACATGAATGCTTCCAATTGGGACTTGCCTCAGGAAGTCACTTTGGAAAGATTTGACAATAGAGAAACAATTCTGCTCAATGGGTTGGCAACTGTAAAAAATCTAACCTTCACAAATGGCACCATTGAAGTGGATGTATACGCCAATTCAAATAGAAGTTTTGCTGGCATTATCTTTAGAAAGCAAGGTCAAACTATGGAAGAGATATATATGAGACTTCATAAATCCAACCAGGTGGATGCGGTACAATATACTCCCATTTTTAGAAATGAGACAAATTGGCAATTATACAGAGAACATCAGGCAATGGTTACTTTTAAAAACACAGGTTGGAACACTCTTCGTATAGAAGTAGCTAATACCAGTGCTGATGTGTTTGTGAATAACGAAAAAATATTGACTGTAGATAATTTAAGAACTGACCACAGTAGTGGAGCAATTGGTCTTTCTACTCTATTTACCAATAGATTTTCAAATTTTCGGGTAACCAACAAAGATGTTACTGATAACATCCAAATAAAAGACAATAATAACATTGACCCGAATATCATTACACAATGGCAAATCTCACCAGCAAAGAACTACAATGGGGAAGAGTTTGATATAAAAGAATTTATAAAAGAAAAGAACATAACCGTTACCACAGAAAAATCCGGACTATTACCTATTTCCAAGTATCTAGAGAAGCCTTCATCAGGTAATTTTGAGGAGAACCAGGAAGACTACACCATTGCATCTACAACAATTTTTGCTGATGTCGAGGAAACAAAGCTTTTTTCATTTGATTATAGTGACAGAATAATCGTCTATCTAAATGGTGAACCAATTTTTAAGGGCGACAATTCTTTTAGGTCTAAAGGAGTACAATTCATGGGCCATATGGATATAAATGCCAACAAACTGTACCTACCACTCAAAAAAGGGACAAATGAAATCCAATGTGTAGTTATTGATAAGGCAAATGGTTGGGGTATAATAGCAAAATTAGAATGATGTGCTTTACAAAGTATGAGTCGTGGTCGTTGGGTTTTTCGTCCTTTAAGAGTACATTTCTTAACCAGCTTTTTTTCTAATTGTCGGGGAAAGCTGTAGGACGGCAGGAGTTGGGTTGCCAATAGTTTTTAACCTCACAAAGCCGCAAAAATAGTAGCTGAAGTAATGTCGAATGTTTCAGTTCGTTATTCAACATACATGTACCATGAAAACGATATTAATACTCTTAGTTCTATTTTTTTCAAGCAATCATACAGTTGTTGATTGTTCCGCTCCTGATTTAACTTTTGATGACCATGATGGGAATTTATTTGGATTCAAAATCACAAAATTGTGGGATGAATCTGAAACGAATCAGATCAATAAAAATAATGACACCTTAATTAAATTTGGGGATTATCACTTCTTACTATCCGCAATTGATACAGAAAAAAGACCTACTAAGTTAGACGTTGAAATATCTGATATTTCAACGAAGCTCTTAAATAATTTTATAACCAGCGTTCACTACTTAAGCCCCTTAAAACAGGTTTTTACGGTTTCAAGCATTGAAGCATATGACTTGTCAGGGGATTCAAAAGAAGACCTGATACTTTTCGATGTGAGTCCGGGCGCAAATGTTTATTCAGGCGCGGTTGGTATTGTTGATGGTAATTGGAAAACATTGATAAAGCCTTCATGCTATTAACATTTATGACATGGTAGAACTATATCATCAACACTATCGCTGAAGGCGTGGAGTATCTGTTATCAATTTTGCAGTTCACTAGTGACCCACATCCTTTGTTAAGCTGTTGAATGATTCCCAATTTAAAACATTTTATAAAGCGTAGTTACGATAATACCTTTACTATGCCCGGATGGTACAGACAGCATTTGTTTTTCTTCCATTACTTTAAGCTCAAATGGCGGAGCTGATAAATCTATCCCGCTTTGCTTTTTGAGCCTGGTACCCTGTCCGGAAATGATCTCTTTATTAGGTATAAAATCTCCTTCGGGTAGATGTTCAGTTAAAATGACATATTTATAATCAGTCAGTTTGTTCAAAATTAGCTGCACTTCATCATTCGACAGATGCTGAAGCACTTGTCTTACGATCGCACAATCACCGGAAGGCAGATCATCTGATGCGATATCCAAACAATGGAATTCAAGATTTTCTTCTTTAAAGGTTTCCTTATTACGCTGTATCAATTCGGCTACTATATCTACCGCAACATACTTTCTGGTGTACTTAACTAGTTTATTCCCAACGTTGAAATCACCGCAGCCTAAGTCACATACAACAAGAGGTGTTTCAAAAGAACTTAAAAATGAAGTTAATGCCTTTAGATAGGGGTCTACATATTCGGGGTGATGAGACCCTACTCCTGAATAAAAATCAGAATAGTTGTCACCCCAAAGCTTCATTTCATAAACCTGCTCCATTGCATCTTTCGTAGGCCAGGGCTTCTTTTTTCTTTTGAGTTCCTTTTCTTTCATACTCAAATTTATTCAACTATCCGAACAAAACCTTACTTACCGCTAAAGAGATCGTTTCTCTCAGATGTTCAGCTTGTTCCTTCTATACTCTCTCCAAAACTGTACTGCAGTTTATGAGACACCAGAAGACTAAGTAAGGCAAAAGCGGTAAAAAGGTAAAACCCGATCTGCAAGCTGGAGCCATTGGTTGTAAGCATTTCTACCTGAATGACCATCTGTTCCAAATCCTTCAGTTGTTCCGAAATAATCCCTGAAAAGCCAATATAGGCCATGAAAATGGCCACAACCATAACATCTGCCATTGACCATTTAACTGTTTTGAAAATCAGAAATTTAACTAACGAGTTGTTTCTGAGTTTATCTGAGTAGATGAACAAGACAGATGATATCAGTTTGGATAGAGGAAAAATCACACTGAAAGCTAACACCAGAATTCCAACTCCAACCACTTCCGGTTTATTATTTAGTAACATTACCTGTACAACTTCCAGAATACTCTTGCTCTTGAAAAAGAGTATCTGATCAGAAAACGAGATAGATTCGCCCATCAAATGAAAGTCTATTTTCGAAATTCGGGCATCAATATTAATCATTGGAAGCAGAACGCCAATTGTGAGTAATACCCCACAACTTAAGCTCAATATCAGGTACTCATTTTTGTTGAGCTTTTTGGAAAAAATAGTAAAAGCCGCCAGCAGGATTACTATGATGAATATAAAATATGTATAGGGCATTTGGCGCTGATTCAGGCTCTTGATCTTTGCCTCAACTACATCAATGGCAGCTGCTTTTGTGACCTGATCATGTCTTGCAAGTATAATATCATAGGTAGTATAATCAATCTCTGAAAAGGTACCATCTGAATATTCATTCAGTTTTAGAATTATATAATTCTTGATCAACTCCTTGTTTTCAGCATCTTTGAAAAAGCCGACAATAGAGTCAGTTAGCAAAGGAATGTCTTCTTTCATCACACCAAAGACATCCGTTATTGAAGCCACGCTTCCTTTAAGAAACCCTCCTATTGAACCCTTATTTTGTTTATAAAAGCTTTCTTCAAGCTCGTCTACCGCCAGATTAAGAAATTCTGAAATACGCACACGGATTTTATCCTCGTTCATATCTTCAAAATCAAAATCGTTTATACGATTGCTGACAATCGCTGTAAGGGAAGCCTTCCAAATATCCACACTAAAGATCCCATACTTTACCAGAGAAAGTTCAACCAAATCCTTGGTCAGCACTCTTTTTTTCGATTCGTTTTTATAAACTGTAGCGGTTGAAAATAACAGAAGCAGCAGAAAGATGAGCAAGGAAACACCTTTTAAAGTGCTCAGACTTTTTTTCTGATTTTCATATAAAGATGTCGTAAAAAAATTTGTTAGTAACATTTATTGCAAGACCGGATATTCCTTAAGGCTAAATCATTTAATTATTCAACTTAATATTAAGTTCAATATTTTGAATATTAATAAAATTATCCATCACAATTTATAAAATATATTATATGATAAATTTAATCGATATTTTAATTTTTAATTAAAAAAAACAGAGTACATGATAAACCGGTTAAGGGCATTTGCATTAAGGCACAACAAATATCTACCCGTTATTTTTTTCAGTCATGGTTTTTATGGGATACTATGACTTTGGGCCGAATTGATCGTGTTTATGATCGCATCATCCTATGTACTTATCTTGTTTCTCTTACTGCTTGCGTGTACATGTACAATATTTCTGATGATCGAAAATGGGAGAATATCTTTATTGAAAAGTTTAAGGGTTACTTTCCTTTGGCTATTCAGTTCTTTTTGGGTGGATTGTTCAGTGCTTATGTAATTTATTTTTCCAGAAGCGTCTCCTTTACAAAGACAATCCTATTCTTCGTTATCCTGGTATTTTTACTATTAGCAAACGAATTGTTAAAAAAACGAATATCCAATAAGTACCTTCAGTTCAACGTGTACTTTTTTGTA
>JBGTFX010000367.1:0-11163 GCA_041747055.1 Balneolaceae bacterium | reverse complement strand
TTTTTCATAATATTTAACGGAATCTTCTAGTGTTATTTCATCATCATCAAGTTTTTCAACTATAGCTTCCAATTCCTTTAAAGCTTCTTCAAAGCTTGGGCGTTCCTCTTCACTCATAATTTTTTTTGTTAATGTAAATTCTTCACTGCCACGTAAGGTACGCCTTCACCTAATCACCGTCAAATACACATAATAACAGAACCAGTTTTTGAATTACCTTTACTTTCTTCTTTTGATAACTTTACCATCAGATACATATTGTAAAGCCCCATCAAGACTGGTATAATGTTTTTTTGATCCAGTGTTGAAAATATTAGTGACCGCCTCATTTCCGGGATGGCTAAACTGATTACGAAATCCAAGTGAAAACGCAGTAATTTCCGGACTCACTATGCTTACGAACTCTTTACTTGAACTTGTTTTGCTGCCATGGTGGCCGGCTTTTAGAAAGTTTGTATTTAAAAAATCACCATACTGCATTACCATATTTCTTTCCTGCTCTTTTTCTGCATCACCCGTAAAAAGGAACGATGTTTCTCCATACTGCAGTCTAAACGTAAGTGAGTGGTTATTTGGATTGGAAGGATATCCGGAGGAAAGATCAGGACCAACTACAAAAAGCCTTAACGCCGGATCAATATTTAAGACATCTCCACTACCCACATCATAAACAGGGATATTCATCTCAGCAGCCAGTTTATTGTACGTTTTGTATAAACTTGAATCGTAGGGATAATCACTGTGAACTATTTTTCCAATGGACAATGATTTCATCAGTGTGGGTAAACCCCCAATGTGATCTGCGTGGGGGTGAGACAAGAAAATTGCATCTATATGATTTACACCTAAATACTCAAAGTAAGGAATCAAGACTCTGTCTCCGCTATTCCCCATGGGTGACCATCTACCTGTATCAACCAAAAGATGTTTTCCCGATGGTGTTTTTATGTGCACTGCATCTCCCTGTCCCACATCCAAAACGGTAACCTCTAATTTATTTATCGATGGGGTACGTATATATGTTTCCAATAACAATAGATTAACTGCAAGAAGGAAACAGACCACCATTTTCCAGCGAATAGGTGGTATGCTAATCGATGCAATTCCGGCTACAAAAAACCCCCACACTGCATAGATAAAGAAACTTTTGTGTCCTACAGTCAAATACCCATAATCAAAACCACCAAGCTGATTTGCAACTCCATCAATCCAGGCAATTGATAATCCTACAGGAATGGATAATAATTGCATCCCCCACTCAAACACCCCGCCCATTAAAGCAACTACCAAACCAACGGGAACAGTAATTGCCAAAAGCGGAAGTACCAATGCATTTGCAAGCGGGCCAATTATAGAAAACTCACCGAAGTAGAATGTTAAGATGGGAAACAGACCTAATTGTACGATGAAGGAAATTAGAACAATGGTCAGTAGACTTCCTTTCCAGTTAAAACGATACCGTTCCGGGATTAATCTTTGAGCTTCGGGCATCACCATGAGGATTATCAACACAGCGGAAAACGAGAGTTGAAAACCAATATCAAATAACTGCCTGGGATTGATCAATAACAGTACAATAGCAGCTACAGCCAATAGATTGATAGAATTTCTAATTTTGTGGAAGAGTTTGCCATAGGTTAACAGCCAAGCCATCAGGGAAGCCCTGCTAACCGAGGCGCTAAAGCCGGTAATTCCTGCATATCCCAACAAGAGAACAGTTAATGCAATAAGACCAAGCCACTTCGTTTTATTGCTCCCCCACAACCAGGGAATTATCAACCAGAAAGGTGCCACTATAAACCCCACATGCAACCCCGAAACAGCCATTATATGTGAGAGTCCGGCCCTTGAAAATGCCTGGCGATGATCGAGGGTCAATTCTTGTTTATAGCCTAAAAATAGAGCCTTTGCAAGGGGAGCGGTTTTTTTATTAAACAACATATCCACATTATTTCTTACATATTCCTGAACAGGTCCCCAGCCTAACCGGTTATTTCTTTTTGTTTGATGCAATTCTACAAGTTCTCCATGGGCAAAAATTGAATGCTCTTTTAACCATGCACCATAATCGAACTCATTTGGATTCCTTTTTTCGGGGAAAGAGTATAGCCTGATGTCCGCTGAAATATCATGACCTGCAGCAATCATCCCACTATATTCCTCATCACCATAGATTCTTAATTTTATACTCTGTGTCCAAACCACGTTATCCGGTAATACGACCTCAGTTGTTTCAATTATGTAATTTTCGCGACCGCTTTGGCTCCAGCCACTTTCCAAAACAGTTCCTTGAACCGTGATTGTCTCCCATTCATAGAGAGACAATGGGTAAGCGGTACTCTCTTTTAGTTCTCTCTTATCTTGATCCAATGAATACCAAAAAGCGCCAAATGATATGAGTAGCAAAAAATAAACGATTGTGGCAAGAAATGATGCCCATATCAGCATTCTCTTTTTTTGAACATATTCTAAAATCATCCAAACTACGAGCAGTAGTAGTGCAGTGATCAAATACGTTAATACGCCGGATGTTTGGAAGATACTTGCAGAAAGTATGCCCGTTGCGAAAAGCACAAAAAGTCTAACCGCAGGTAGTGTGGGAAACGGAAAGCGATATTCTTGTTGATGGCTCATTATTAATATGAACCACCAAAACAAGATTCCTTACAGCATTTTAGAAAATTAGGCTAATGTCTCTTTATCAACGCCTAGTTTTTTGCAGAGTTTTGCCAAGATTTTTTTCTCATCTTCGGTAAGTACACTAAACTCTTCTTTTATTTTTTCGAGATGCTTTGGGAAAAAATCTTCAATAAAGGAACTGCCTGATTTAGTGAGATGAATCAAAACAGCTCTCCTGTCATTGGGGTCGGGTTTTCTCTTCACATGACCGCACCTTTCCAGGTTATCAATTACCATGGTTATGTTGCCACCACTCTTTAAAAGCTTCTCTCCAATTGTTCGCTGATTTAATGGTCCTAAATGATGAAGTACTTCCAATGTACCAAATTGACTTACGGTTAAATCTGCCTCCGCAAGGTGCCTGTTCAATCTGTTATTGAGTGATTCCGTTGAACGCATCAATTTTATGAATGCATTCAATGTATTTTTTTCGGATTCGCTTCCCTCAAAATGAGTGGCCATAAGCTACTGGTTTAGTGTAATTTAATATTCACAATATAGATGTTTTACATCATCTTTATGAAGTTTTTAATCTTGCATAATTACGTTTCCCAACCTTCAATTCGTATTCATCTCCTATACTAAATGTAATTTCGTGGTTGATGTCTTTAACTTTTTCATCATTCAGGGATATTCCACCCTGTTTCATCATTCGTTTGGTTTCACCATTGCTTTGAGTTAAATCAGCGTCCGAAATTATATCAAGAAGACGATGGGTTGATCCTGGGTCAAACTCAAATATGGGGGCATCATCCGGCACTTCTTTTTTGATGACCGTTTGCTCAAAATACTTTTTGGCGTTCTTCGCTCCTTCCTCACCATGGTACATTTTTGTTATGGTGTAGGCTAAAAAGTGTTTCGTGTTTCTCGGATCTTTTTTAACGTCAGATTTTATCTTTTCAAGCTCCTCTATGGAAACATCAGTAACCAACTCAAAATAAGAATAAATTAGATCGTCGGGTATAGATAACGCTTTTCCGTACATATCGTTGGCGTCTTCATCAATCCCTATATAATTATCGTATGACTTACTCATTTTCATGGTACCGTCAGTGCCAACTAACAGCGGCATCATCAAACAAACCTGTGGATCCTGACCATCATCTTTTTGCAGGTCTCTCCCCACAAGAAGGTTAAATTTTTGATCCGTTCCGCCCAACTCCACATCTGATTTTAGATAAACAGAGTCTTGTCCCTGGGCCAATGGATACAAAAATTCGTGCAGTGAAATGGGTTCATTGTTTTGGAACCGTTTTGAAAAATCATCCCGCTCAATCATTCGGGCAACGGTTAATTTGGAGCTGAGTTTAATCACTCCTTCAAAAGTAATAGGCCCCAACCAATCAGAATTATAAACGATCTCTGTTTTATCCCGATCCAAAATTTTGCCGGCCTGATCTAAATACGATTTTGCGTTCTCTTTAATATCGGCAGCTGTGAGTGAAGGACGGGTTTTATTTTGACCGGTAGGATCACCAATTAACGCCGTAAAATCACCAATAATTAGAATAATATGGTGACCCAAATCCTGGAACTGACGCAATTTCCGAAGGATTACAGAGTGTCCCAGATGTAAATCTGGACGGGTAGGATCACATCCTAATTTTATTCGAAGTGGTTTATTCTCTTTCTTGGAATTTGTCAGTTTTTCTACAAGTTCCTTTTCCGGTACAATTTCAACAGTGCCGCGTTTAATAATCTCAAGTTGCTTTTTTACTGGTGCAAAACTCATAATGATACGTTTTCAAAAATGGGTAAAGTTCTAATTGGATTGTTTTCTTCTATCGCTTCCTCGATAGTTGTAATAAAGGATTCAATTCCCGGAATTACTGTTGCCACTGCATTAAATGCTGCCGGTGCCAATACTAAAACCATTGGGTAGGTAAGTGATTCTTCGCGGGAATCTTCAGCCGGCAAGTTAAAACCGGCAAGCAGCAATAAAAATGCACTTACAACAATTCCTGATTTTAACATACCAAAGCACAAGCCGGCTATACGATTAATAAAATTTATGTTTAGCAGCTCAAGAAATCGCTTACTGGTGTAGGCAATTAATTGGACAATAATTATAACAGAAATAAACAAAAATATACCTGCAACAATTGTTGCATTATCAGGGCTGTCAAACAGCGGAGAGATAATATTTGAAACGGGTTTCATGTATTGAAATGCAACAAATACAGCAAATATAATTCCTATAATACCGAGCACTTCTTTAATAAATCCACTTACGAAGCCTTTGTAAGCGAAATAACAGATAGGTAATAGAATGAACAGATCAAGTAAGTTCATACTATCATTTAGGAAAGTTCTTCTTTAACAACACGGCTCACAACAGAACCTTCTGCCTTGCCTTTGAGTTTGCCCATCATCACGCCCATCACTTTTCCCATCTCCGACATATCTGATGCGCCCATTTGTTCGATCTGCCCTTTAACTGCCGCCCGAACTTCATCTTCGCTCATCATTTTAGGAAGAAACTCATCAATGATTTCAAGCTCAGCTTTTTCTTTCTCCACCAAATCTTCCCGGCCACCTTTTTCAAAGGAGTCAATAGATTCCTTCCGTTGCTTTGCTGCCTTCATCAATACTTCCAAAATCTGATCATCACTGATGTCGCTTTCACCACCTTTGCGCTCGCTAATTTCCTTTTCAAGGATTTTTGCTTTTAAAGAACGAAGAACCTGAAGACGCAAAGCGTCTTTATTCTTCATGGCGGATTTTAATTCTTCCAGTATCGTTTCTTTTAAGCCCATAAAGTATTTTTCTTAAAATGTAAGCAAAAAAAAAGGTTCCATCCCGAAAGCTTTCGAAATGCAACCTTTATATAAGAATCAGTAAAATTTATTCTTTATTAGTTTTAATAAACTCATTTACGTTTTCCTGGTCCATCATTGTCTCTTTAAATGCAAACTTTCCACGTGCATTTTTTGTGGAGATGATCACTTTTGCCATTTTACGCTGCGATGCCTTCAAGGCTTGAGCTGCGTCACCAAATGCTTGTTTCTTAGCCATAATATGTGCCTTATTTTATTTCTTTATGAATGGTATGCTTGCGAAGTACCGGATTGTATTTCTTAAGTTCTACTCTATCCGTTGTATTTCTACGATTTTTAGTAGTAACATAACGAGAGCTTCCCGGTTTCTCAGTACATTCAAGAATTACCTGTATTCGATTACCTTTAGCCATGATTATACCTCTTTAAGTAAAGTTCCTTTCTTTTTGGCCTCTTTTAATACGGCTGAAATTCCTTTTTTATTAATAGTTCTTACAGTTTTTGCAGAAACTTTTAGTGTTACCCATCGATCTTCTTCAGGTATGAAAAATCTTCTTTTTTGAAGATTAAGTTGAAATCGGTGCTTCGTCTTATTGTTTGCTTTTGACGACCGATATCCATTCAGTGCAGATTTTCCAGTAATATCGTCCTTACGTGCCATAATTCAATGTATTATCGATTTTTTGATAGACACCAAAATTACCGCTAATTCGTATGAATTTCAAAATTCTTTTTAACTTAATCATACGAATCATTCTTAGCTCATTATCACTCCTTTAACATTCCTCAGAAACCCTCTCAAATCTCAGTTTAAAAGCCAATCACATTAATCTTTAATAAACCTCCTTACTTTTTTTGATTTTGCGTGTACAAGCGGTATTTTCTGCCATCCTAGAGGCTATTTTAATCATTACTCAACCCTATTTATGGCACAAAATAAAAAATCTGATTATAGAGCAGAAAATATTCAGGTATTAGAAGGGCTCGAAGCGGTTCGAAAACGCCCTTCTATGTATATCGGAGATACCGGTCAGCGCGGGCTTCATCACCTTATAAATGAAGTTGTTGATAACTCCATTGATGAAGCACTCGCCGGTCATTGCGATCATATAAAATTAACCATCCATGAAAACGGCTCAATTACTGTTTCTGATAACGGTCGTGGAATTCCGGTTGATGAACACCCCAAATTGAAACTCCCCGCAGTTGAAGTTGTTTTAACAAAACTTCATGCCGGAGGAAAATTCGATAAAGATTCTTACAAAGTATCCGGTGGACTCCACGGAGTGGGTGTAAGTTGTGTGAATGCTCTTTCCTCAAAATTTCAAGCCGAAATCCACAGAGATGGCCAAATATATGTGATGGGTTTCGAAAAAGGTAAAACGGTAACCCCTCTTCAGGATGCCGGGAAAACGAAGTTAACGGGAACAACAATAAATTTCTTCCCTGATCCCGAAATTTTTACGCAAACAACTGAGTTTAAATTCGATATCATTGCCGATAGAATGAGAGAGCTTGCTTTTCTTAATCCGGAAATCACCGTCGAAATTATTGATGAACGTGAAGAGGATGAGGACAAAGCTGTAACTACTTTTCACTATTCAGGTGGTGTAAAAGACTTTGTTGCATACCTCGATGAAAACAGAGACTCACTAATGAATGAGCCTATTTACATCTCCGGAGAAATAGAGGCCGTTCCGGTAGAATTAGCAATTCAATACAATGACAGTTATACCGAAAATGTCCACTCTTATGTGAATAACATCAACACCCGTGAAGGTGGAACGCATATTTCAGGATTCAGACGCGCATTGACCCGCTGCTTCAAAAATTATGCTGAAAAAAATAAAATAATTAAGGCAAATAGCTCAATTAATGTATCAGGTGAAGATTTCCGCGAGGGAATGACCTGTGTATTAAGTGTAAAAGTTGCCGAGCCTCAATTTGAAGGCCAGACCAAAACCAAACTTGGTAACTCCGAAGTTCAAAGCGCTGTTGAAGTAATCGTTTATGAAAAACTAAACGAATACCTGGAACAAAACCCAAAAACTGCCAAAAAGATTTTGGAGAAAGTTGTGGTTGCAGCCGAAGCTCGTGAAGCTGCCCGTAAGGCAAGGCAGTTAATACAGCGAAAAAGTGTGATGAGTGGCGGTGGACTTCCGGGTAAATTGGCTGATTGCTCTATAAAAGATCCTGCACATAGTGAAATTTACCTGGTTGAGGGTGACTCTGCCGGTGGTTCAGCGAAGATGGGTCGTAATCGTAGTTTCCAGGCAATCTTGCCACTTCGAGGAAAAATCCTGAACGTGGAGAAAGCAAAAATCAATAAAATCCTTGAAAACAAGGAAATTCAGGCCATGATTACCGCTTTAGGCACAGGAGTTGGCCAGGAAGAGGATTTTGAGCTTGATAAACTACGATACCATAAAATTATCATTATGACGGATGCAGATGTTGATGGATCTCACATTCGAACTTTATTACTCACATTTTTCTTCCGTTATATGCACCCGCTTGTTGAACACGGACATATTTATATTGCAACGCCCCCGCTCTATAGAATTACCGCTTCAAGAAATGAAATTCAATATGCATGGGATGATGATACTCGCGATAAACTTATCAAAGAGCTCAGAAAATCGAAGCGAAAAGCAGATGTTTCCAGATATAAAGGTTTGGGTGAAATGAACCCTGATCAGCTTTGGGAAACCACCATGGATCCCGATACAAGAACATTGCAACAGGTAACGGTAGAAAATGCCGCGGCAGCTGATAAAATGTTTTCGGTACTAATGGGCGGCGATGTTGAACCACGACGGGAATTCATTGAACGAAATGCCAAATACGCAAAACTCGATATTTAAAGTGAGAATTATGGCGGTAGATTCATTTCTGCCGATTTCTCTCATGACTCAATACTCACTATTCAATACAATTATTAATGGCTAGCGAAAAAATTATACCAATTACGATTGAAGACGAGATGCAATCTTCCTACATCGATTATTCGATGTCGGTAATTGTTTCACGGGCCCTTCCTGATGTACGGGATGGGCTAAAACCTGTTCACCGCCGAGTTTTGTACGGTATGAGTGATCTCGGTATGCTTCATAACAGAAATTATAAGAAGAGTGCCCGTATTGTCGGTGAAGTTTTAGGTAAATATCACCCACATGGTGATTCAGCCGTTTACGACTCTATTGTACGGATGGTTCAGGATTTCTCACTTAGATATCCCTTGGTTGACGGGCAAGGTAACTTTGGCTCAGTTGATGGAGATTCTGCTGCAGCCATGCGTTACACTGAAGTTAAAATGAAGCGAATTTCTGAGGAGCTTCTTGCTGATATCAACAAAGAGACGGTGGATTATCAAACCAACTTTGATGATACGTTGATGGAGCCTACGGTTCTTCCGGCCATGCTTCCCAACTTGCTTCTTAATGGAGCTTCCGGTATTGCAGTTGGTATGGCTACCAATATGGCGCCTCACAACTTAACTGAAGTTGTAAACGGAGTTATTGCAACACTTGATGATCCGGAAATTGAAACGAAAACGTTAATGGAGCATATTACCGCTCCTGATTTTCCTACCGGTGGTATTATTTACGGTTATGAAGGTGTGAAAGAAGCCTACGAAACCGGCCGTGGAAAAGTGGTTATGCGAGCTCGTGCAAATGTAGAAGAGTTGCGAAATAATCGTGAACAAATTATTATTACCGAGATTCCTTACCAGGTTAATAAAGCCACTCTAATTGAAAAAATAGCAGATCTCGTTAACCAGGAGAAAGTCACTGAAATTTCTGAAATACGTGATGAGTCTGATCGTGATGGAATGAGAGTGGTCATAATTCTGAAGCGTGGGTCAAATCCCGGAGTTGTATTGAATCAACTCTATAAGTACACCCAAATGCAGCAAACATTTGGGATCATCAATCTCGCTCTTGTTAAAGGGCGCCCTAAAGTAATGGCGCTCAAAGAGTTGATTGAAAGATTTATTGAGCATAGAATTGAGATCATCATTCGTCGTACGATTTATGATTTAGATCAAGCCGAATCACGGGCACACATATTAGAAGGACTTAAAATTGCTCTTGATAACCTTGATGAAGTTATCAAAACAATTCGAGCAGCTAATAATCCTCAGGATGCTAATGTTGAACTTCGGAAAAAATTTGCACTAACTGATATCCAGGCAAAAGCCATTTTGGATATGAGATTACAGAAACTAACCGGACTTGAGCGGGATAAAATCGATCAGGAGTATCGCGACATTGTTGAACGAATTGCTGAGTACCGATCTATCTTATCAAACCGAGAAGAACAGACCGAAATCATCAAATCTGAACTTGTTGATATTAGAGAACGATATGGTGATGAGCGTCGGACAGAGATCGTTTATTCTGCTGATGACTTCAAAATTGAAGACATGATTGCAGATGAAGACGTTGTAGTTACCATTTCCAACAAAGGCTTTATCAAACGAATGCCGGTTAGTGGTTATCGTAGACAGCGTCGCGGCGGAAAAGGAATGAAGGGCACAACTACAAAAGATGATGATTACGTAGAACATCTGTTTGTGGCCACCAATCATAACTATATTCTTTTCTTTACAGAAAAGGGAAATTGTTTTTGGTTAAAGGTTTACGAAATTCCGGAAGGCTCAAGACTTTCACGAGGCCGGGCAATTGTCAACCTTATTGATATTGAGAAGGACGATTCCATTAAAACGTTTGTGCCGGTGAAAACTCTGGATGATGAGGAGTATATCAAATCTCACTCTATCATTATGGCTACAAGAGAAGGTCAGGTTAAAAAGACTTCACTTGAAGCCTACAGCCGTCCTAGAAGAGATGGTATTATTGGCATAAATATTAAAGAAGGAGATGCACTTTTAGGAGCTGCGTTGACTGATGGCGAGAGCAATGTAATTCTTGCCAATAAAAACGGACGAGCTATTCGTTTCCACGAATCCGATGCCCGTGAAATGGGTCGAAATACATCCGGTGTTCGTGGAATGACCCTCGGCAAAGATGATGAGTTAGTTGATATGGTTGTGATCAAAAACACCCATGAAGCGACGGTTCTTGCCATTTCCGAAAACGGATACGGAAAGCGATCTCTTGTTGATGATTATCGAGAGCAAAGCCGTGGTGGAAAAGGAGTTATCACACTTAAGATTACCCCTAAAACAGGCAAACTTGTCGCCCTTAAGGAAGTATCAGATAACGATGATCTGATGATAATCACTGAAAAAGGGAAGATAATCCGTATGCAGTGCAAGGGACTACGAACCATGGGTAGAAATACGCAAGGAGTTCGAATCATGCGACTGGATGAAGAAGGAAAAATTGGAGGCGTAACCCGAGTGGTCAACGAAGATGACGATGAGGAAGAAGCGCCAACAGTAGAATAACTCTTCTACTTTTATCACTATAAAAAAGGCTCCTGTTGGGAGCCTTTTTTGTTTAGGCCATTTATTAGAATTGATAATAATATTTGACTATAAGTTTGTTTTTTTTTGATTCTTATTCATTTATTTGCTTATCCTTTAATTTTAAAATTAATTTCATCATGAGATACAATGTTATTTTAAGTGCATTTATAATATTTTTTCATTGGTGTCCGGTTAAAAATGAACACAATCAAATTAAGAATCTTCTTGTATAATTAAAGCCAGTTTTATCGAGGTTGGGATTTTAGAACCCCT
>JBGTFX010000366.1:0-13182 GCA_041747055.1 Balneolaceae bacterium | reverse complement strand
GGTTGTGATGCGTCACAATTACAAAGACGACTTTGATAATCGATGTATCTAGCAACCAAGGAATAGTTGAAGAGGTCGAATATCACATAGTTGTTTCCAGTATAGTTTTTTGTCCAGAACGAAAAATCGTGGTCCATAATATGAAAATAACCAGTAGTAAGAACCACGATTCTGTAGGTAAATCTTTTTTTCAAATTGATTCATTGCTTGTTCTGAACAAGCAACTTGGGATGCCGCCATCGCATTTCTATTCCTGTAATTACCAAGTGTATCATAAATTGTTCCTATAGCGAGTACAAGTGCCAAAGTGCCCATCCACTTGGAGTAGATTGAATCAGGAGTTTGGGCAGTCCATTTTTGGATGAAATAAATAAATGATACCAATTCCAGAATAAATAGCAATGGAAAGAAATGTCTTTCGCTAAGTAGCGCTTAATGAATCCGTATATAGATTTTGGTGTGTAATTCCAACACTATTACTACTCAGGCCAAAGTGTCAATTAAACCTCTCTGAACAGGTCGCTTTTTTCCTACCGCAATTTTTAATACAAAGGGCATCAACGTTTTTAGATGCAATGGCTGAAAAAAAACCTTCTTAGGAGAATTAATCAAGAAATTGAATGAAAAATAAAATTCACGATAAAACCTGCTTCTTCTTCTGTTAGCCATCTCGCGAAATTCGTAGTCGGAAAATTCATTATGATAAGGAACCAGGTTAAAATTTATTAGATGCCCAAATTTTTCATAAAGAGGTGTACCTGGATAAACTATTAGGTTATCAGCTACTGCGTAGCTGAATGCTTTTTTCGCAAAAGCAATGCTCGTACTCACATCTTGTTCCGTTTCTCCAGGAACACCGGTGAGAAAAAAGCCCATCGTTTCGATGCCTATTTTTTTGGCAAGAAGCAGATTTTTCATTGCCAATTCTACATTCAACCCTTTATTTAAAATATTTAATATCCGCTGACTTCCACTCTCCATGCCAACATTTATTCTTAAACAACCTGCTTTTTTCATCCACTTCAGCATTTCTTCATTTAGGGTATCCGCTCGGCTAAGACAGGTCCATGGAAGGTTTACATTTTGAACAATCATCAGCCTGCATATTTCAATTACTCTTGATGGAATAGCAGTAAAAGTGTCATCAATAAACCTTATGGCTTTAATGCCCTTATGATTTTTTAGATAAAGTATGTGTTCTATTACTTTTTCAGGCGTGAGCATTGTGGATTTAGTCCCAATGGAGTGAACACAATAATTACATTTGAATGGGCATCCACGAGCGGTTTGAATAACCCCTAGAGGATGCTTCATAAATGGCTCTTTATAAAGCTCGGTTTTCAATAATTCATAAGAAGGCAATGGAAGAAGATTAGGGTTGGGCACTCTACGTCCACCGTTATTTTCTATAATATCTTGGTTATGTCTCCTAACTATGGTACCATCGACATCAGTAGGAAGTTCATTGTCTTGCCAAGTTTGTAGTAACTTTTCAAATATGTCATCAGGCTCGCCAAGCATAACAAAATCGGCATGGGTGTGAAGAAGGGTTTCTTTAGCAAAGTTGGTTGGGTAGTGCCCAAAGACACCGTAAATGATTTTCGGAAAATCTTCTTTGATTCTCCTTATAACCTGCGTATCTAAGTCAAATAACTCAAAACTCATGATGCTTATAATCAAATCGGGCTGAATTCGTGAGATTTCTGATTTTATCGCCTCTTCATTCAAACCTTCTGCCACAGCATCTGTAAAATACACATTATGATTTTCCTTTAAGCCTATTGAAGCTAATGATAGAAGGTCATGTGGTGGAAACATGTAGCCTCCTGAAAATGAAGAACACATATACCTTCTGACAACAAAATGAGGTCCCGGAATATTAAGAAAATAAATTGTCATAAAATGATTTTATAAATAAAGTTGACACCTCAATCCATTCCTACACGATTGAAAAAAATTAGAAGGATTGTCAAGACATCTTTGAGTTGCACAACAAAACCCTAAGTCTTTCATGACAAATCTAACGCTGTTCTTTCAGATTATCTTCAACTAGTCCTAGTGTAGTGACAATTTAATTTTGCAACATTACTGTTTTTTTGTTATTTTGCAAAAAACAGTAATCATGCGAAAAGCAATCATCCGATTATCAAAGAAGGAGATAAAATTTCTCAAAATGTATAAAAAGAAACTACAACACAGCGAGAGGGAGTATAACAGGTCGAATATTCTTCTTTTGCTTCACAAGGGCAAGAAGGATGCGGACATAGAGGATTTTCTGGATGTTGACAGAACTACGATATGGCGAACAAAACAAAAATTCTTGAAAGATGGGATTGAAAAAGCTTTGGAAGAAAAGTATCGAAGTGGTCAACCTGTGAAATACGGAACCAAACAAACAGCAGAAATTATCGCCACCGCCTTTAGTGATCCGCCAAAGGGCAGGTCAAGATGGACGCTGGAATTACTGACCAATACGTTGAGAGAACAAAAATCAATGTCAACCTTAAACAAAGAAAGCGTCAGGTTGATACTAAAAAAAACGAATGTAAGCCTTGGTTGAAAAAAATGTGGTGTATCACTGCCATCACGCAAGAATACAGGGAAAGGATGTATATTCTCTTGGAATTGTATCAGCAGGAGTATGCCGAACAATATCCGGTAGTATGCATGGATGAAAAGAGCAAGCAATTAATAGAAGATATAAGAGGAAGGATACCGATGAAACCCGGCAGCAGCGCAGAAAAATACGATTACGAGTACAAGCGAAATGGAACTCGAAATATTTTCGTTGCTGTGGAACCGCTCGCGGGCAAGCGCATCATCCAAGTAACAACAACCAGGAAAAAAGAAGACTTCGCTTATTTCATCAAAGAGTTAGTAGAAGCCTATCCGGATGCGGAAACAATCCACTTTGTATTGGATAATCTCAACACACATTTCGATGGATCGTTTTATGAAGCCTTTTCAAAACGTGAAGCCAAAAAAAATCTGGACAGAATAACCTTTCATTACACCCCCAAGCATGGAAGTTGGCTGAACATGGCTGAAATAGAAATCAACATAATGGATAAAGAATGCTTAAACAGAAGAATTGGAACAGAAGAAGAACTGAAGCGCCAGTTGAAACAGTGGACAAAACAAAGAAACAAGGCAAAGAAAAAAATGAATTGGCCTTTTAAGAAGAAAGATGCTGATAAAAAATTGTCAAAACATTATGTTGCATAATTAAATTGCTGAAACACTAGTAGCATACGCCCCCATTCTCTGAAGTATATAGTGTGAATCAGTCATTTTTACTTTTTACCTGGTTGATTGTAGCAAATTTTAGATAAGAATCGTGATTCTGTAAACAAGAATTCAACTTAAATTCTTCTAAAGGAAGAAATTGCAAATCTTGATTGTATACAGCCTTCATATAAGATCTTGTAATATCTAAACGATTTTTTTCTGCTAAGTACAACGCATTTTCTTGAGATAACCACTTGAAAAATATTTCAGGTTTTGTTGCGTCACACTTGCACAATAAACTTAGATACTCTGTATACCTTGGAACTAGTGAATAGTTGAACATGTCGTACATTATATAAGTATTAGCAGAATAGTTATTTGTCCAGATAGAAAAATCATGATCTATCAAACGGAAAGACCCGGTTGTTATAACAACAATTCGATTGGAATAGTTGCTTTCTATTTGATTCATTGTATTCTCAGAACAGATTACTTTAGCTTCCTCAACTTCATTTCTGTTTTTGTAATTGTTCAGTAAGTAATAGTTGCTCAAAGCGCCTAGGAAAAGTACTAGAGACAAAGTCAGACGAGAATAATGTAAACTAAGATTTTCTTTGCTATAAACTTGCATAGAATATATAAACGTTACAACCACTAGGATAAAGAAAATCGGAAAAAAATGCCTTTCATCAAGTAGCGTTCTATAAGATGAATAAAGAAGAGGAAGTAAACTTAGAATCAAGTAAAATAGAAGTCTTATACCCGACTTTAAGGAGGGTTTTTTTGTGATTAAAAACCAAATAGAAATGAGTAATAGGAAACTTAATCCACTATAAAAAATCAAATAATTCTTTACACCCATTAAGCCGTAAAGGAGTTGTTCAAATGAGAATCGATTATTCAGGATTAGAGTTCTCATATAATCTGCGGTTACAACTTCTGGGTCAATCCAAATTCCATAGGTTGCCATAAGGTATTTTACTGAGTCTTTTTCAGTTTGGCATTTGGAAAGGTCAATTACGTTTCCAGACATAAATTCATACTCAATTTCTGGTTCAACTTTTACTAAGAAACTCGAAGAATTAGCCCAATAAATTAAGACAGAAAGAAAAAATAGCGAAGTGTAAAGTATTGGTGGACCTAGGCGATGGATTAAGTGTCGAAAAGAAAATGAAAATAAAAGTGATGTAAGCCCCGCAATCCAAAGAACCCCAATCGCTGATTCGCCCCTGTGTAATAACCCAATAATAAAAATGAGATGTAATAAGAGCGTCTTTTTTATGCCTATTTTTGGGATTAATATTAGATACAACGCAGCTCCACCGCACATAATTAAAGATGCTCTAGTATGAGCAATCGATATAAAGCTATCCAAATAAAATAACCCAAAACAAAGGGTCGATAACCATATTAAGGTTTTTGACACAATTTGCCGTATGGAAATAACGATAACTCTTAAGCACAAATAAAACCCTAAAACAGACATAATATAAGTGCCTAAACCAAGCCAATTGATTTTTGGGATGATGGTGTGAAGCGCTTTATAGATTGAATTGACCCCCGTGTAACCTAGAAAATACCAGTCAATTAATGAAAAATTACTGAATTGGCCTGAGGCCATGTTTACCATAAATGACCCATAATCATCCTGAGTAAATGGCCAAAAAAAGAAGGAAGCTCCAAAACAACCCAGCAAAACCAAAAGCTCTACCTGTCGGACTCTTAAAAAAAATAATGCTTTGTAACAATTATAATATAAGGATTTTGATACCATCTAAGGGGTAAAACATCGAAGTTATAGAAAACGAAATCTTCTTTGAATGGGTAAATACACTTTCCAGAATACACTAAATAAGCTGCATAAAACGGAATGAACAACAATAGGAAGTTTCTTTACAATCTTAAACCTCTCATATAACACTATGAATGTAGATGTGCCCAAATTATTGGAGCAAATTTCCATTTTTCGTTTGCGAAATATTTCAGGTATAATATCAACTATGATAATGTACCGCCTTTGATTAGATTTATTCCATGCGCTGTGACGGTTTACAATCGTAAACGTAAGTAGTTCACCTTCACTCCATCCATGAGTTTCGTTGCCCACCTGAATGGCACAAATAGGCGCTTTTTCTGGAATTACAAGTCCAATATGAGCGCGCACAATCCCATTTGTATTTCCGCAATGCGGAAGGATATCTGTATGAGGAGGCAGAATGCTAATAGTAGCATAGACACAATTTGGAATTTGGCTTATAACTGATGCGATCTTTGGAAATCGTTCTAGATTTTTGTGAAACATCCATAAGTAATTCACCAAATAGGTGTGACTCCACTTGTTTTCCGTATTTGTTGGAGGTACATGTGAATCCATTTCTTTGACGATACCCATCTCTTTTTCATAAGCTAGAATTTCGTCTCGCATTGTTTCCCAATTATCTACTAGTGGTTTTAATTCGGGAAATAAGGACGGAGAATAGAAATAATCTAAACTTCCAAGGTATTCTTCGTTTGGAGGTCTGAGGTAAACAATCTCTTCTCCTTCGGGCCAAATATATTTTTCACTTGCCATGAAATCGTTATTTCATCTTTAATTGACAAAAGTAGGTTTTGAATCACTGCCGAATTTCACGAAAAAGGCATTTAAGAATTAACCAGAAAAGTAATTTCTGTAACCAATCAGTCCCAAAGATAAGTAAGTAACCAATCAGTCCCAAAGATAAGTAAAATGTAAAAAATCAGACTAAAGCGACCCAAACGCTAAAAGAAATGAATTTTGTTTCATCTACCAAAGAAGCATCCTGATGAGGTGGGGTTTCAGAATCAGGGCCTGCCCTTTTTACAAGGAAATTTACTGAAGAGAACTTTGGAATCATAAACGTATTTCATGATTTCAGGTTCTACGGTTTTCAGTATAAGATTATCTACAGCTTCGATTAAATCTTTATCGTTAGAATGACTGGTGGAAATAAAATCAATATTTATTTTTTCATGGTGTGCTTTGAAAGCCTGATAACCATGATATAGAATCTCTACCTGCTCTTTGTTCAACAAACTCAGTTTAACAAAACCTGAATCATCAAATTGTTTTTGAAGCTCTTGATCGAAAAATTTTGGAACGGTTCTTTCCATATCAAAAAATCTTCTTTAGGAATCGTTTCATCTTCTTAAAAGTCATTTCTGTTGGATAATTCTCGTGCATAAAATTCTTGAAATGATCGTAGGAAATTTTCTCGAAATTGTAACTTACATATTCCACGAACTCTCCTTTTTCGGGTCGTTCATTTTTTACTAATTGTGAGAATGAATCAAAATCAATATTGTACTTTTCTATTTTATCAAAAGAATTTTCAGGTTCTTTATAGTAAAAGTTCCACCTGGCGAGCTTCGACTTGATTGCCATAACAGCAGCTATTCGTTCTTTACCGAAAGAATTTGTTGTAGCCCCATGGATGAGCTGATGTGTGAAGATTACAGCTTCTCCTGCTTTTACCGGTACTTCAGTAGCATAAGCATTCAGATCCTGTTCAAAATCGGCATAGAACGGAGGGTAATATGGAGTCACTCTTAAGATAGGAAGCAACCGGTGAGAGCCTTTTATTACCCTTAGATTTCCGTTTTCGCCTGAGCAATCCTGAAGTGAAACCCATACATTTCCGCTTTGATATTGGCTTTCATCAACGAATGTTGGATCCTGATGAAATCCGGTTTCATTTTTTTCGCCTGATTCTTTTACTAAAAAACTTGCTAATAAAGCATCGAAAGGGTCAAGTATTTGCTCGAGTTTCGGAATAATTATGCTTTGCAGTTTTTTATTCACATCAACGATCATGTCCAGATTTCCTGTATCACATGTGCTATGCAAAATATCCTGCTCTATCCAGTGCTGTGACTTTTTCTGCTGGTAAAATTCATTAAGTTCGGCAACTTCATTTGCGTCTAATAATGATATTTTAACATATCCATCCCTGTTGAATTTTTGTGTAAGGTTTTTATCTTTAAAAGTGAGCATTGCTTTCGTTCTTTTTAAGCCCAATGGTAATATTTTCCGTAGCATGTTTCACTAAAAAAAGTGGACATCATCGGTTCATATAAATTCAAAAAACGGTTGATTTCAGGGACTAGAGCGGCTTTTAGTTTCGTATCAATTTCTTGTATCAGTTGCTCATCTTTATTGACATCACTGATACTGTAAAAAGTTTCTCCCTTGTCATCAACAGCTTTTTCCCTGTCATGATAAAAACGGATAAGTTGCTCCACTTGCATAGAAGCCAACAATGGCAAGACGACATAGCCTTCGCGGTCAAATTGTTCCTGCATTTTCTCATCCGTAAATTTTATCATATCGTTTTATATTAAGGATAAGTGTGTTTATATTTCAATCAATGAAGGAGAAGGTGAGGGCTGAGTTATTTCACCTGCATATCTGCCGGTGGGCGAAGTGATTTGACCCGGACTCCATCGCTCATCGAGATACAGATTATCAGGCTCTTCGAAAATACTGAATATATTTTCCGCGCCTTCTTTCTTGTAAAAACTGTAATACTTCGATAGTTGGTGCGTAACCCTTCCCGCCACGCTGATTCTCGGTTTCGATGATGTATTGAAGGTAGAACTGTGAATCAACCGGTTATCAAAAATGATTAATTGACCGGCTTTTATATTCAAGTTGACTGCGCGCTCGCGAATGTTATCTAAATAAGGTAAAAACGACCAGGTGACAAAAGGCGAACTGATACCGTTGTACCACAAATGGCTTTCGGGAACAACGGTTATCGTTCCGTTATGTTCATCCACATCCTGCAAGGGAATCCAGACAGCATAATGCGGTTCAAGGTGCGGATTGAGCAGCAAGGTGGTGTCGGTATGAAAATTTATATCTCCGTCTGAGGAAGGCATTTTAACAAAAAACTGAAGTATGGGAATTTTATAATTTTTTAAAATCAAGTCTAATTTTCCGGCAATCGTTTCGCGGATTGCGTTGTAAAAAATATTGCGTGTTTCAAAATCCGCAAATTCCAGAGAGGTATAACGGGGGCGTTCGTAGCTGTTCAAATCGCAGTGTGCTTCAAATAATTTTTGAAGTTTATCGGTCTCCTGCCGGTTGAGAAAAGGTAATTGCACATAGCCTTGAGTATGCAAAACAGCTTCCAAGTCACGGTCTTTGGCGATGTGGAGGGCAGGACGCACGAAAAATGCAGGGTCTTGCAGCTTTAATTCATCTAAATCTCTGCTCAGCATTTTTGACGTGACAGCAGCATTGTCGAAGAACTGCTCCGGTTTCACTTTATCCGCCAAAGTCATTTCATGAGGGACTAATCCTTTTTCCAGACTCGGTAAATGTTGTAACAAATCATCGCTGCCGAGTTTAAAACAGTCCACGGTTTGCTCTTGAATATTTTTATGAAAGTAAAACGAAGGTGTGTTTTTCTGGACAATATTCACAATCAGACTGACCCTGAACTGATCTGAGAGATTGGGATGCGAGGCGTGAAAAAGCGCGTTGCTGTAAACAAAAGCAGTCCCTTTGGGGATAACAGCGCCCGCCACATAAGGGGCAATGATTTCATCGCTTGCCACGCGGGTCAATCCGAAACTGCCCGAACGATAATTGTCATAAAGGCGGTGACTGCCCGGCAAAAAAAACAATCCCCCATTGGCATGGTCAACGGTGGCTAAGGGTATCCAAACCTGATAGCTGCTGAAACGGTTTTCATCCACGATATTCCAATCCTGATGAAGTGAAAACTCTTCAGTGGTGTGGGGACTTTTCACCATGAAATGCCCGATGAAATAATCATAGTTTTCGAATTGAGCATTCAACTCTTTTTCCAGAATGGCATGTATTGCTTTCGAAATGAAAGCATTCTGCTCCACCATGTTTTTATTATGATTGGCATACAGTCCGCTGATGGTTGCTTTCTCAATTTTCTCGCGGAAAAGCGTCATTAATTTTTCGCAGGATTCTTCCGATGCCAAAGGCAGCAGACAGCATCCAAGTCTATTCAAACTTTCGGCATAATCGGGATTTTTAAAAAGCCTTGCCGGTAGCGTTTCCGTTTCACCTTTTTTCTGTTGCAGCAGCCATTGTTTCATTTTCGCTGAACTCACTTTCGGGAACTCATAGCGACCTTTAAATTTCAGACAGTCTGACGGTGGTCTGACTCCTTTCTCCAATGAAAATAAATCTTCCGGCTCTAAACGGTATTGCTCAAGGGTTTTCCCGTCATCACAAATATAATGCAACACTTCAGCCTCTTTCGGCACGATGCACAAAGCCGCGGCTACCCTCGGCTTGTCTGAAAAATTGGGATGAGAACCGTGAATGACGGCATGGTTAATCAGCACACACTCTCCGGGCTGTGTTTTCACATCCTGCATAGATTCATGGATGAGGTCAGCCGCTGCTTCAAAAGCCCAGGGATACACATAGTTGGGACGAATAGTGGGAATGATGGCATGACTGCCGGGAAGGATTCTTAGCGCACCATTGTCAATCGTGGTTGCCTCCACCGGTATCCAGATATTAAAGCAGATATGCTCCGACTCATTGGTGAAGTTCCAATCCTGATGGGGCAGTAGGGCTGAATCGGGTCCGGGTTCTTTAATCAGGAATGACCCCATCAGCAACCGGTAATTGCAAAAATGTTTTTCCAATTCGCCAGCCAGCAAGGTTTTCAGTTCCTGATCTACTTTCCTGTTCAATTCCGCCTCAGCGGAATCTTGTGTTGAATGAAAGGGAATTTTCTTTGCTACCCGCTGATGCTCTGTTTCATATTTTTTGAAAATCGCTGAAATGGCATTAAGCGTAGCAGGAGATAAGAGGGACATTTTCAAAAACCCATTCTTTTTGAATGCCCGGTCTGAATTCGCATCTCTGATAAGCTGCTTCGTCATGTTCATCATTTAAAATTAAGAATACAATCGCTTTTGCAGGTGCGTGATTCAGCCCGCGGATACAGGATGAAAAGGGCGGTTGCATGACATTGGATGAGACATCTTCTGAAAGTTAGCCACTTTCTTTCAGGCATTCAGGTCAAGGCATAATTTTCGCCTGCTCTGTAAACCAAGCCCGGAATGGTATTAAAATCTACATCCAATTCATGATTCCTGTTTTTCAGCCCATGTAACAATTTAATCAGCGCTTCTGAATTATGCCCGATTATGCCCACATCAAAAGCCGGGTAGGTTTTCATGCGTATAGCCGGAGAATCGGATAAAACATCGCCATAGAGCAACACAGGGCAATTGTGAAATATATTGTTGACCGCTTGTGCTAACCGGGCTGCGGCAGATAAAATTTCAGCACTTACATGAAACAGCACCGCTTGAGGCAGGATTTGCTTTAACGATTCCAATAGGTGATTAAAATTCACGCTCTGTGCATTTATGGCAAAATATTCTACATCAAAACCTTGATTAGCAAGCAGTGGAGCTGTATGCTGAAATGAGGACGTTTCCGGTTTTCCTTCAGGTGAATTTTCCGGAATGAAAATACAAACCTTAAATTGATCTTTTGATGGAGCCGTACAATCTATTTTCTGTGACACAATAGGTCAGTTTTTAAACAGGATAAGAAAAAATATCAAGACTAAAGTTACTTTTTTTGTGCTGTTTTTAGTATAATATTGTGAGCCTAAAGACAATGAAATGAATCCATACGCAACCATCCGGGGCACAGACATTTTCTTCAAGTTCATAGAAATTTCTTCTGATGATTCGGCAGGAAAAAAAGATTTAATCCGGCAAATCAAAGAAGAAAAACTTCATGGTTTTGTGACTAAAGGACTATTAACATCAAGTGAAGTGCATGATGTAAATACCGCTCTGAATAGTTTACCGGAGCGCTTATTAATGCCTACCCCTTCGGGGAGTATTTTTCCCGACCCTTTCGCCACCATGTCAGATGAGGGTGAGATGCTGGATAAATATTATGATAAGCTTTATCATCTGCATGAGTTAAAAAAAGAGCAGCCTGCCATAAAATTGATTTTAGATAAATTGGATGCACATATAAAATCCTGCGCTGAAGGTTTTGAAGTTTCGGTGCCGGTTAATAAGGTGAAGAAGAAAATGGTGTCTCCCGGCACTTTTCGTTTTTTCAAACCCGGCTATGGCGGATTGCATGTGCATTGCGGCAATCTGTTTCAACAGCAGTCATTGTTTTATTACTCTCTTTTGGAAGAGGATGTAAATATGGACGGGCAACTGAGCTACTTCATCGTTTTGCAAAAACCGGAAGGTGGCGGTGAATTAACGATTTATGACATGCTCTGGAATGATGTAAAGGATAAAGACCATCCTGAAGAAAATAATTATGTCTTGGATAAAAACGGTAATAAAATTTATTTAGATCAGCTAAGACAATTTACCGTTAATCCCGAACCGGGGGACATCCTTATTTTTTCCGGTGGACCAATCTGGCACCGGGTGGAAGACATCAAAGGCAGTCATCCCCGTGTAACACTCGGTGGATTTTTAAACTTTTCAAAAGACGGAAAAGGACTGTATTACTGGTCTTAAAAAGTTCAGCTTCACCTCTTCATAAAGCAGATTTACCGGGAGGATTATTTTTTACCGGATAATGCTTCACCACGGACACTACACCGAGCGAGTCATGAAACCAATACTGTGACTTGTGGATGAATGAAATTCTAAATATGGCTGCTTGCTCCGCATTGGCAATTTCGAAGGTATAATTGCGGGGTTGACCATCTAATGGAACTTCATCACCCTCAGTTCCGTGATGGTAATTATTATTCATGGCACTATACATCACCTTATCAAATTTACGCTTCAGATTAACCCGTACTGTTGTTGAACCCAAGACAGCTGAGTCAACATCCAGCACATCGCAGAGAAAAATCATTTCAGGACCTGAGCTGACTTGGTGGGGCATCATGGTATTCTGCCAGGAAATCATTCCGGTTTTATTATCGGGTAAAATTGAAAAATCAAAATCATCCAGCAGCATAGCTATTTTCTTGTTGTTTTTATGCGGCAAGTCATGCTGCCAATAAAAATAATGCGTGCCCTTGCCCTCATGGTCATATTCCTGATGACAACTCACGCATCTGACAGACCCGGTGCGGTTAATGGCAATTTGGGGTTCGATGGAACGAACGACTTCTGAATGACAGACATAGCAAGAAAGGTTGTTGACTGTGATGACTTCTAAAGTTTGCCGTTCAGCGATGGAGTCGTGCTCTGATAAAACATGTTTTAGCGAGCGTAGTTGCTTCCCGTCATAGTGGCAACTGAGACAATCTATGCTGGTAGCCCTGATTGATTCATCCACTCTCGCTTTTGGTCGCGGATTGGCAATTGCAAGTAAGTTTTTGATATGTAGTTCGGGGGTTTTAAACGTATCTAACAGGAAGGTCTCCAGCAAATTTTGCGGAGCATGACAGCCCGCGCATTGATCGTAGGATTTATTGACATGAGCCGTGTAGAATTCACAGTCATATAATTCGCTGTTGATATACTCAATATGATCCAATAACTTTTCATAGGCATTGGCGTGAGGACCAATCATTTCATTTTGGAAAATATCATTATGACAGGATGCGCACTGCTGTATTTGCTCAGCCCGATTCATGTTTTTGAATTCACCTGATTCGAGAAAGGCATGATGTGCAGGAAGGGCGTCATGTTCTGAATTACAGTAGGGCAAAATAGTGGTGACAGCCAAGCCCGCCAACAATATGAAAGCATAAGTAAATTTCCTGTTCATTACCTTTTAAAATTAATCTTTCACTTCAATATCGGATTTGTTGAAATGGAGGTTGAAGTGACAATAAGGCAGTTAGTTGGTCTAATAATTATAGGAGATCAATATTTATCGTTCCTCTTTCGCCATGACATATAAATAAATCGGTAGATCTATATCACTAGTAGTTGGCTTGCGTTCAAAAGAATCAATCACACTATAAGCTATCTTACAGTCATGTATAG
>JBGTFX010000365.1:0-2856 GCA_041747055.1 Balneolaceae bacterium | reverse complement strand
AATGATAGGTTGTCCGCTGAAATGTGTACTTTTGTTCATATTGGTTAGTTGAGTTTGTAGGAAAACACAACATAACCAAAAGAGGGGAACTCGAAAGAGTTTCCCTCTTCATTTTTTATCTTTTACCGGACACTACTGATTCTTTTTAGTTATTTGAAAAGAATGGTTGCGGAATGGATGAAAAGCTTCCTATATTTGAGGCTCTTTAGAAAAAGATTTTTAATGATACGACACACTTGGAGAGATGGCTGAGTGGTCGAAAGCGCTCCCCTGCTAAGGGAGTATACCCCGAAAGGGGTATCGAGGGTTCGAATCCCTCTCTCTCCGCAAAAAAGGGTGTTATCAGAGATGGTAACATCCTTTTTTAATTTCAGATTCAGTTTTTGCAGTAGTCTTCCGCATGAGCTTACTTGGTCGCCGATCACGCACCAAAAACACTCTACTCAGTTGATGATGTATAGCACGGCTCACAAATGGATAAGGAAGTTTAACCACAGCGTAAAAGATGTAATCAGATTGCTTAACCAGATTTAAGCAGTTTAGGATCTATTAGATTCTTTTAAAGGAAATTCTCGGAAAACATCCCAATTTTTCCCATTATGTTTCAGCAAAACCAGACTTTTTGCTTCAAAAGAATCCTGAAACTCCCGATTCTTAAACTCATCCCACGCATCATGAAAAGCAGCTTTATGAAGATCACGCGTGGCAATAGTCATGTGCGGATGAAGTTGTTGTTTAATTTTATCTTCTGTGAAGTGAAGGTAGTTAGTTAAAACTTCATTTAATCTGGAATGGAGATTTTGAACAGGTTTATGATCTACTACTTTTATAAACAGAACTCGTGGAGGAAACGCATCAAACCCTTTTAGGTTGATTACGAACTTTTTTCGATTGGCTGCGAAATTTTTGAGAGTATCGAAAATTTCATCTTCAAATTTTTCTTCCCTGCGAAAAGGCATCTGAAGCGTAATATGTGCCGGTGATTTTAAGGCATGAGAGGTATCAAACCTCTCCTGCATCTCAAGCTTTAATAGACGTACTTCTTTCCTGATCTTTTCCGGTGGCAATATGGCTATAAAATATAGCTGCTGAGTCATAAATTTAGATGACTTGCTTTTTAGTTACCCAATACGGTCACACAAATATTTCTTCTCCCACCATTATTACGATGTTCACAAAGATAAATTCCCTGCCAGGTGCCGAGGTTAAACATTCCATTGGTAACAGGAACTGAAACAGAATGCCCGAGAATCGAACTTTTTATGTGTGATGTCATATCATCCGGGCCTTCCTGTGTATGCTCAAAAAGCGAAGTATCCTCAGGAACCATTCTGTTGAAGTGACGAGAAAAATCACGCCTGACCGAGGGGTCTGCATTTTCGTTTATGGTTAAACTTGCACTGGTATGTTTGATGAAGATATGGGCAATTCCTATTTCTACATTGCTCAAATCGGGTAGTTGATTTAGAATTTCATCGGTTATAAGATGGAATCCACGCGCTTTGGGTTGTAAATTAATTTCTTTTTGAAACGATGTCATAGATGAATGATCGATTAATAAATTATCCAAATAATCCCGAAATAGCACCACCATCATGGCTCAGCGTCTGTCCCGTTACATATCCACTGTGAGGTGATAAGAGCCAGGCTGCAAATGAACCCATTTCTTCAGCTGTTCCCATTCGCCTGACAGGAATACTGTTTTCCATCTCCTCTTTAGCTTCATCATAAGAAACTCCAAGTGTGGCGCTGTTATTCTTGATAACCCGTTCAATTGCAGGTGTATCATGAGCTCCGGGCGCTAACACATTTACAGTGACTCCTTTAGGGGCTACCTCAGTGGAGAGTGTTTTGGCGAAACCTACAACTCCTACGCGAAACGCATTACTAAGTGTGAGGTTAAGGAGAGGTTGCTTTACAGATTTACTTTCAATAAACAACATACGGCCATAGTTATTCTCCACAAGCTTTGGTGCAAGGCGAAGAGCCAGATCAATTTTCCATCTCATCACCAGTTGCCATGCTGAATCCCAGTCTTTCATATTTGTCTGAAGTGGAGTTCCTGTTGGTGGACCGCCGGCATTAAGTACAACACCATGAAAATTTCCATTTCCGGCAGCCTTTTCAATTTTATTAATCGTATCGCTGTAGATAAGACTTCCTTCAATAATTTCGGTTTGATCTTTAAAATGCCCGAAAATCTCCCTCAGTTTATCACCCCGGCGTGCAACAGCTACAACATGTGCACCTTCAATTAAAAGTTGTTTTGCAATGGCATGTCCGAATCCATTACTGGCTCCGCACACTATAAAACGATGATCTGTTAATTTTAAATCCATAATTTTTTGGATGATCTGAAGAAGCAATTGAAATAAAAATAACTCTCTATTCATTATTAAAAATAAAACCACATACTCCAAAATAAAATCTCTAAAAGGAGCATCTTAAGCTATTTAATATCAATAAGTAACCTTTATAATTTTTGAAAATCCTTATTTAAGTCACTTATGAGACGTTTTTTTTTGGAACTTAATGAACTTTCCTCCATTTAATTAAGCAGTAATATTAACATCAAAAAATCGAGAGAAATATGAATAAATTAATATCATTACTGGTATTCTTCATGGGAGCAATTACAATTTCAGCTTCAGCACAATATGCTGCTGATCGTGCTACCGCAGAGAACACCTTTGGATTTGGACCGCGATTGGGATTCTATACTGCAGGGGATGCAGAAGACGGAAACTTTTTTGGTGGAATACAAGCACGGGCAAAATTTGGAGCTATCGTCGGTTTGGAAGGCTCCATCGAATATCGGGCCAGACAAGAGTTCGTTTTAGATGATGAAGTGACTGC
>JBGTFX010000364.1:0-4588 GCA_041747055.1 Balneolaceae bacterium | reverse complement strand
ACACCCATCGAACACACCCATCGAACACACCCCTCAAATCCCCTCTCAAGAGGGGAGGTTTTGTCCGTCACTTTTTGAATTTTCATCTAATTTGATTTTAAAACTCTATTCCTCTCTGTGTTCACAGTGCGCTCCGTGGTTCCCCTGATGGAAAATTCCCACCAGCAATCCACACCCATCGAACACACCCCTCAATCTCGCTTGCGCGTTCAAAAAATGAGCCTCTCAAGCCACACTTGGTCCCGATTCTTTCGGGGAGGGGAGGTTTAGTCCTTCACTATATAAAATTCATCTAAAATGATTTAAACTCTGTTCCCATGTCCAATATTCCCTCCGTGTTCCCTGTGCTCCCCGTGGTTAATCCCCTAACTTTCTCTTTGCACGCTCATAGGTTAACTGTATTTTAGTTCTTTATTTAATCCACCCAAATATCATCAATGAACATCCTCTATTTTCATCAGCATTTTTCTACTCCGCAGGGCTCAACGGGCACACGCTCGTATGAGATGGCGCGGACGCTGATAGAGAGGGGGCATAATGTGACAATGGTGTGCGGGTCGTATCAGTTGGCAAAATCGGGATTGGGTTTGGGAATCAATCAAGCCGGAGTAAAAAGGGGAGAAGTTGACGGTATTGATGTTATTGAATTTCAGCTTCCATACTCTAACAGCGACAGTTTTCTTAAACGCTCGTTAACCTTTTTTAAATACTCGTTAAAAAGCTCATTATTACCTTTCAAAGAACCGTTTGATCTGCTTTTTGCCACATCCACGCCCTTAACGGCAGGCATTCCCGGGATTATCATGAAGCGGTTCAAATCAAAAAAGTTTGTGTTTGAAGTGCGCGACCTCTGGCCGGAATTGCCACGGGAAATGGGGGTAATAAGCAATCCGTTTGTTTTAAAGGGCATGGATTTTTTGGAATGGTCATCATATAAATCGGCGGATGGGTGTATCGCTCTTTCACCCGGTATTAAAGAGGGAATAGAACGACGCTCAAATAAAAAGTCTATAGAAATGATACCCAACGGATGTGATCTTGACCTGTTTACGCCCTATGGTGACAAGGCCAATATACCCGGTGTTAACGAAGATGATTTTGTAGCGCTGTTTACCGGCGCTCATGGAATTGCCAATGGATTGGATGCTGCCATTGATGCGGCTTCTGATTTAAAAACCAGGGGGGAGGAAAACATAAAATTTGTGTTTATCGGGGATGGCAGAGATAAAGAACGATTGGTTCAGCGCTCGAAGGAGATGGGCCTGAACAACTGTCTGTTTTTCGATCCGGTACCAAAAACCGAACTTCCCGCTTACCTGAGAAGAGCAGATGTCGGCTTGATGCTGCTCCAAAATATTCCCGCTTTTTACTACGGTACATCACCCAATAAATTTTTTGACTATATCTCCTCCGGACTACCGGTTCTCAACAACTATCCGGGATGGGTGGCCGACCTGATAAAAGAAAACAATTGTGGAATAGCCATTGAGCCGGATTCTCCGTCGAAATTTGCTGATGCTTTGGTTACATTGAAAACTCAGTCTGATGTGGCAGTGATGGGTGAAAATGCCCGTTCATTGGCTGAAAGAGAATTCAACCGTAAAAATCTATCTAATCAGTTTGCTGATTATTTGGAAAAATTAAATCATTCGGCATGATTAAACGTATCTTTGATTTATCTATGGTACTTATCGGCCTGATATTTATTTGGCCACTGCTGATCATTCTCGCTCTCACCAATTATGTTGTTCACGGTTCACCAATACTTTTTAAACAAGTCCGCCCCGGATTAAACGAAAAACCTTTTCTGTTCTATAAATTTCGAAGTATGACAAACGAAAGGGATCAGAATGGTGAGTTACTCCCCGATGAGGATCGTTTAACGACTTACGGGGAATGGCTGAGGAAAACCAGCTTAGATGAGCTTCCTTCATTATTTAATGTACTGAAAGGGGATATGAGTCTTGTGGGGCCGCGGCCATTATTGATGGAGTATCTTCCATTATATAATGAATTTCAAAAAAAACGTCATGATGTTAGGCCCGGTATTACCGGATGGGCTCAGGTGAACGGCAGGAATGACATCAGCTGGCAGCGGAAATTCGAGATGGATATGTATTATGTGAAAAATCAAAGTTTAGGGTTGGATTTAAAAGTATTATTTTTGACATTAAATGCCATCATCAGACGTGAAGGCATCAACGCGAAAAATCATAAAACGATGCCTAAATTCCGAGGTAGTATTGACAAAAATTAATTCCGAAAAAAAGTTAGCTATTATTGGAGCCGGTGGTCATGCTCGCGCAATTGCGTCGCTTGTTAAAAGAATTAATTTATTTGTTGATCATTTTCTTGATGATAATGAAAAGCTTCACAACTCGTTGTATGATGGTGTTCCTATTAAAGGCTCAATTTGCAACTATAGTACTGATTTTGTTTCATTTATTGGTGTTGGCGACAATAAGGTGAGAAAAGATATAGCAGACCGATGTAAAGGAATTACATATAAAACGCTCATTCATCCCAGTGCAATAATTAGTGAAGGTGTTGAAATAGGACAAGGAACAGTGATAATGGCCGGCGCAATTATTCAACCGGGCTCAAAAATCGGAAATCACGTAATAGTGAATAGCGGTGTTGTTATTGAACACGATTGCACTTTGGGTGATTATTCTCACATTGCGGCGAACGCTACGATGGCAGGAAGCTGTACATTAGGTGAGGGCGCTTTTGTGGGAATTAACGCATGCCTGATTGAAGGAAAAAAAGTTGGAGCATGGAGTAAAGTGGGCGCTTCCGCTTGTGTCATTAAAGATATTCCGTTAAACTGTGTCGCTGTGGGAGTTCCTGCAAAACCGATTAAATTTTATAATGAATAAACGTATATATCTATCACCTCCGCATATGGGAGGTGAAGAATTAGATTACATACATCAGGCATTTGAGGCCAACTGGATAGCACCGTTGGGAGAAAATGTTGATGGCTTTGAAGATGATTTAACCGCCTATACCGGTGTTAACCATGCTGCTATGGTTACAACGGGTACGGCTGCGATTCATCTTGGGCTCATTCTGTTAGGGGTAGAAGAAGGGGATGAAGTTATTTGCCAATCGTTTACATTCGCTGCCTCAGTAAATCCAATTCATTATCTGAATGCCACACCTATTTTAGTTGACTCTGAACCGGATACCTGGAACATTAATCCGGATCTATTAGAAGTAGCGATTAAAGACAGAATAAAAAAAGGAAAGAAACCCAAAGCTATTATCCTGGTGCATTTGTACGGAATGCCCGCGAAAATGAAAGAAATTCAGAAAATTGCGGATCACTATGATATTCCTATTCTTGAAGATTCTGCCGAAGCCCTTGGCTCTGAAATAGATGGAAAAAAGTGCGGAAGTTTTGGCAAACTTGGTGTGATTTCTTTCAATGGCAATAAAATAATTACTACATCAGGCGGTGGAGCTTTATTGGGGGATGATGAAGAACTTATAGAAGGAGCCCGTTTTTATGCCACACAAGCCCGTGGAAATGCATTGCATTATCAACACAGCCAGATTGGATATAATTACCGAATGAGCAATATCCTTGCAGGTATTGGCCGCGGACAGATGAAAGTTTTATCTGACCGAATTAAAGCCCGGCGTGACATTCACGCGTATTATTTTGAAAAACTTGGCGGTAAATGGCTTGGTGAGAGCAGCAACGAAGAAGTGTTGGGTGCGAATGGTAAAGGAATCTATTTTTTAAAAGAACCGAAAGGATTTAAAAGTAACAGGTGGCTTACCACAATCATCGTTAAACCGGCTCAAGATAATGGCGTAACCTCAGAGAATATACGTCAGGCACTGGAAGATGAGAATATTGAAAGCCGTCCTTTATGGAAGCCTATGCAGCTACAACCGGTATTTTCTGAACACCCGTTTTACCATAGCGGTGTTTCGGAAGAAATTTTTAATTATGGCTTGTGCCTGCCATCAGGGTCTAACATTACTGATGAAGAGAAGGAGAGAATCGTTAAAACGATTTTGAAGCTGTACGATTAAAAGTAGAACGGGTCGCTGACCGCGAAGTATATTGTAAAGATGACACAGGCTGAAAGCCTGAAATAGAATTGCTTCGGTTCATTTTTTGAATGAATTACGGGTGATTGACCATAAAAACATACATCCTATTTGAGGCTTTCAGCCTCCCTATTTTTGTCTCGCGACTTACCCGGTGCGTTGCACCGGGCTGAGATATGTCAGGCTTTCAGCCTGTGTTCCTTCGCTCACTACCGCGGATGAGGAAATGGTATACGTTGATAGGGGGCACAAGTGCATACTTGCGCCATCCATGTAAAACCTAACACAGGCTTTGATTTGGGGTCCCGAAACGGATTCGGGACTGCACCGAGCGTAGCGATTCCCACGAAGTGAAAAAACACCAGCACAAGTGGATACTTGCGCCATTTTAGGAGCATCGGTTTAGGACTGGAAGGTTATGTGGCCAACCCGCGATGTTGAAGTTGCTACTTTGCCCTGAACCCTGAACCTGTAAATACTTCTTTCAACTCTATTCAATTCCTGTTAAATTCTCACTTCTGAA
>JBGTFX010000363.1:0-6665 GCA_041747055.1 Balneolaceae bacterium | reverse complement strand
TTTTCCTCACTAAAATCCTCCGCCTGCTTTTCGATGGCATCCTCATAATTCCGTATCGCCTGCATCATTTCTGATGTGCCTTCGGTGATAAATTCATCAATGGTTTTAGTTGGATCGAGATCAGGATCCTGTTCCAGAAATCCAATTTTAATGCCATTTCGGGTTGATATTTCCCCGCTATCCTGACGCTCGTGCCCGGCAATGATTTGCAAAAGGGTACTTTTACCTGTTCCGTTTTGAGCAATGAGAGCGGTTTTATCACCCTGAGAAACCCCAAAGGTGATGTCTTCAAATAGAGTCTTGGTACCGTAACTTTTAGATAAATTTTCTACAGACAAAAAGGTCATAATAATTCGATCAGCCGTACTTTGGGATTATAAAAATGATGGAAACGATTAGAAATGTGAATAGTTCACAAAATAAGGTTTTTATCACCAATTGAATGGAATTCTTTTAGGAGATTATAAAGATCGACCAAATAGTCGAGTCTTATTGTCAATATAGGAGATGTCTATTGGTTGTAGTTCCACGATTTAACGAAATTTTTGGTATCAGAACGGCTTTAATTAAGCAGCTAAATTGCTTATCTTTATTCATTCCAAATAAGCATAGAATAAAAAAACGCTCACAGAACGAACCTCTTTACCTATTTTGATGTTCTTGGAGTGATAGAATTAAACAATTTTAAACAATTCGGATCTTTATGAGTGAGACCAAAGAATTAGAAGCAATGATCGGCGAAGAGTACAAATATGGATTCTCAACCGATATTGAATATGAGGACTTTCCCAAGGGCCTGAACGAAGATATTGTTCGGCAAATTTCCGCCATTAAAGAGGAGCCGGAGTGGATGACTGAATTCCGTTTAAAGGCATTTCGAGCTTGGAAAGAGATGGAAGAGCCCAGTTGGTTCAATGCTACATACAAAAGCCCCGAATTTGATAAGATTCAATATTACTCATCTCCTAAAGACAGACCCAAGGTAGATAGTCTGGATGACATCGATCCGAAAATTAAGGAGACATACGACAAATTGGGTATTCCGTTGGAAGAGCAAAAAATGCTCTCCGGTGTAGCTGTTGATGCCGTGTTCGATAGTGTATCAATCTTTACCACATTTAAAGAGAAGCTTGCTGAAGCCGGCGTAATCTTTTGCTCTATTTCAGAAGCGATTAAAAAGCACCCTGAATTAGTTAAGAAATATATGGGCTCTGTAGTACCTGCCCGAGACAATTTTTACTCTGCCCTGAACTCCGCTGTTTTTTCTGATGGGTCTTTCTGCTATGTGCCGAAAGATACGATCTGCCCGATGGAGCTATCCACCTATTTCCGTATAAATAATATGGATTCCGGTCAGTTCGAAAGAACACTTATTATCGCTGAAGATAATAGTCATGTAAGTTACCTGGAAGGCTGTACGGCTCCTATGTACGATAACAACCTGCTCCACGCTGCCGTGGTAGAACTTGTTGCCATGGAAAGTGCAGAGATCAAATACTCCACCATACAGAACTGGTACGCAGGAAATGATGAAGGAGTGGGAGGAATTTACAACTTTGTGACTAAGCGTGGCCTTTGTAAAGGAGATAATTCAAAAATTTCATGGACTCAGCTTGAAACCGGATCAGCCGTAACCCTTAAGTATCCAAGTGTGATAATGAAGGGTGATAATTCCGTTGGAGAATTTTTCTCCGTTGCCGTAACCAATAAAATGCAGCAGGCTGATACAGGTACAAAAATGATTCACATCGGGAAAAACACCAAAAGCACGATTATCTCGAAAGGGATTTCTGCCGGTAAATCGAATAACAGTTACCGTGGTGCGGTGAAAATCAGCAAGAAGGCTGATAACGCCAGAAATTATTCTCAATGTGATTCTATGCTTATTGGTCAGACATGTGGCGCTCACACGTTCCCATATATCGAATCGGCTAACCCCACCGGTAAAATTGAACATGAGGCTACAACTTCTCGTGTAGGTGAGGATCAAATCTTCTACCTGCAACAGCGAGGTTTAAGCGAAGATGACGCCATTTCATTGATTGTTAATGGTTTCTGTAAAGAAGTATTAAAAGAGCTCCCAATGGAGTTTGCAGTGGAAGCCAACAAACTGCTCGGAATTAAGCTCGAAGGTAGTGTTGGTTAGAATAACTGAAGGGATGTGACGATCATGATTTTTGTGGCATTACCGTTGAACATCCCCCTGCTCTACAAAACCGTCTTCGGCTGTTCTGCAGAGCTTCTCCCTTCAAAGGGGGGCATTTAAAACAAATTCAAATACAAATAAAAAATAAAAAGGACTGTGCTAGAAATTAAGAACTTACACGTTGAAGTTGAGAATGAACCGGGTAATGAAATCCTGAAAGGAGTTAACCTCACAATTAATAAAGGGGAAATACATGCTATAATGGGCCCAAACGGAAGTGGGAAAAGTACACTTTCTAAAGTTGTCGCAGGGCATCCCGAGTATGAAGTAACGAAAGGAGATATTCTTTATAACGGTGAAAGTATTCTGGAACTGGATCCCGATGAGCGGGCTCACGCCGGAATTTTTCTGGCTTTTCAGTATCCGGTAGAAGTTCCCGGTGTTACCAATTCAACGCTTTTAAGAGAATCATACAACACAATCGCCGCCTCACGTGGCCGGGAAGAGTTAGATCCACTCGAGTTTGAAGATTATATCCAGGACAAACTGGAAATGGTGGAGATGAACCCTGAATTTTTGGAAAGAAGTGTGAATGCAGGTTTTTCTGGTGGTGAGAAAAAGCGGAATGAAATTTTTCAAATGGCAGTACTTCAGCCTCAGCTATCGTTTCTTGATGAAACCGATTCGGGTTTGGATATTGATGCCCTGAAAATTGTAGCAGAAGCCATCAACAAACTGCACGGAGCTGACGATTCTGTTGTTTTAGTTACTCACTACCAGCGACTGTTAAATTACATCGTGCCCGATTTTGTGCACGTAATGGTGCATGGTAAAGTTGTTAAATCAGGTGGCAAAGAGCTTGCTCACAAACTCGAAGAGAAAGGGTATGAGTGGCTTGATGCGTATGCTACTGTAAATGGAAATGGCGAGGTTAAGTAATATGGCACTACCCACAAACGTAGAACCATCGGTATTACACACTCTGGCAAAAAATGCACCCGACACCACAAGTGCTTTTTTGAAAAAAATCCGTGAGCAAAGTCTTCAAAATCTAAATGCAGCTCCTTTTCCTACACGGAAAATGGAAGACTGGCAGTTTACAGATCTAAAGCCAATTACCCGTACAGAGTTTGTCTCTATGGGTGAAGCTCACATCCGTCCTGCAATTGATGTAGAGAAATACTTTATCCCTGAATCTGATAGAAGCCGATTGGTTTTTATCAATGGAGAATTTCAGGAGAAATATTCTTCGATTGGCGGACTTGGAAAAGGTGTAACTGTAGGGAATTTGACTGATTACCTGGATGAAAAACCTGTTCAGGAATATTTGAATAAATTGGTGGATTATGAAAATGATCCTTTTGTAGAATTTAATGGCTTAATGTTTGACGATGGAGCCTACATCCATCTCGAAAAAGGAGCGGCAGCAGAAGCGCCGATTCATGTATTGAATTTATACACTGATTCTGAAAAAGCATTTGTTGCTACGCCAAGAATGTTGGTTGTAGCTGAGGAAGAATCGGATGTTACAATTGTTGAAGACCATATTGGTCTATCTGATAATGCCTACATGACCATCCCGGTTTGCGAGATTAAGGTGGCGCAGAAAGCTCACATTCATCACGCAAGAATACAGCGCGATAGTTTGAAGGCAGTACACGTATCACGGCCGATTGCGTATGTAGAGAAAAATTCAGAATACCACTCGTACACAATTACATTAGGTGGAAAACTGAACAGAAATGAGCCAAAAGTGATCCAGCAGGATGAAGAGGTTAATTTTACTCTTGATGGATTAGTGCTGATTGATGGAGATCAAATCGCTGACACGCACTCAACGATGGATCATAAATTTTCTCATGCTAATAGCCATCAGCTGCACAAAGTTGTAGTAAATGGCAATGCGCACAGCATTTTCAACGGTAAGATTTTTGTCCGTCGTGATGCTCAAAAAATTGATTCATTTCAGGAAAATAGAAATCTGCTTCTGTCTGTTGATGGGTTGGTAAACACCAAACCACAGCTCGAAATTTTTGCTGATGATGTACTCTGTTCACACGGGGCAACGATTGGTCAGCTTGACGCCGAAGAGGTTTTTTACCTCCAAAGCCGTGGTATGACCGAGCAGAAAGCAAAAGAGGTATTAACCTACGCTTTTGCACTCGAAACGATTGAAAACATCAAAGTTAATTCAGTTCATAAACTGCTGATCGACGAGGTGTACCGCTATACAAAAGCAAATAATGTTGATAAAGTAACCGCATGAGCCAATCGGCAAAGACCATATTGAATCAGATAAATTTTGATGAACTCCGAAAAGATTTCCCGGTGCTTTTTCAGGATTTGAATGACCACCCACTGGTGTATCTGGATAATGGTGCATCCAGCCAGATGCCGTTGCAGGTAGCAGATCGTTTAGATCACTACCATCGGTATGAACACGCCAACGTTCACAGGGGAATTCATACTCTTAGCCAGCGGGCCACGGATGAATATGAAGAGACCCGGAAAAAAGTTCAGCACTTTATTAATGCAAAATCTCAGGATGAGATTATCTACACAACAGGAACCACAGATTCCATAAATCTTGTGGCGAATAGTTTTGGTACACACTATTTCAAGAAAGGGGATGAAATTATTCTCAGTGAAATGGAGCACCATGCTAATATCGTGCCATGGCAAATGATAGCCCAACGTACAGGGGCAGTCATCAAAGTTATTCCGGTGGATAATAATGGTGATTTGGATATAGAAGCATACAAGAAGCTTCTGAATCCAAAAACAAAAATGGTTGCCATTGTGCATGTTTCCAATGCGTTGGGAACGGTTAATCCGGTCAAGGAAATTATCAGTTTTGCACATGAGCAGGGCGCGGCCGTTTTGATAGATGGAGCCCAGGCGGTCCCCCATGGAACAGTAGATGTGCAGGATTTGGACTGCGATTTTTATGCGTTTTCTGCACATAAAATGTGTGGTCCTACCGGGTTTGGAATACTGTATGGCAAAAAAGAATATTTGGATGCAATACCTCCATATCGAGGAGGAGGAGATATGATCAATAAGGTCAGCTTTGAAGAGACCACTTATAATGTGGCTCCTTTCAAGTTTGAAGCAGGTACACCGCCTATTGCAGCCGGTATTGGCCTGGGATCGGCAATTGATTATCTCGGAAAGATTGGAATGGAGAACATTGCGGAGCGGGAAGCAGAACTGGTTGAATATACAGTAGACCGACTGCTTACAATTGATGGCCTTCGGATGATAGGAACTCCCAAAAGAAGGGCCTCGGTAGCATCCTTTGTCTTTGATGATATTCATGCATCTGATATGGGTACGCTTCTTGATAAAAGAGGCATCGCAGTTCGTACCGGACACCATTGTGCACAACCAATATTACGGCGATTTAACGTGCCTGCAACAACACGAGCATCACTTTCGTTTTACAATACTAAGGATGATGTAGACAGATTAATTGACGGAATTGAATACGCTAAAACATTTTTTAAGTAATACATTACACATTATTTAGGTTTCACAAAGAATCACTTACTTATGCCAAAGATCAAAGAAATAGAACGAACACCCAATCCTGACGCAATGCGATTTGTTTTGGGCGAACCGTTAACAAATGGAGTGACAAGATCCTTTGAAAACAGCGGGGAAGCCGAACACGATGAGCTTGCAAAAGCACTCTTCAACATCAACCATGTGATAAATGTGTACTATGTTGATAAGTATATAACAGTTACTCAGGATGGAAAAGAGGTCTGGTCAGATTTGCTAAGAAAACTTGCTCCGCCAATTCGGGAAGCTCAGCCACAATTGGATATAGAAGAAGATTCAGAAGTTCATGCTTCGAAAGAAGTGCAGGAAACTGACGATCCGAGACTCAAGCAGATTAATCAAATGCTGGATGAACAGGTTCGACCTTATTTACTTGCCGATGGTGGTGGCTTAAAAATTGTAGGACTGGACGGCAATCGGCTCAAAGTTCATTATCAGGGTGCTTGCGGAACATGCCCAACGGCATCATCAGGTACACTATACGCCATCGAAAGCATGGTGAAAAGAATTGACCCTGAAATTCAGGTAATCTCCGTTTAATCTTGTTACGCAGCTCTGCTGCGTAACAAAATCGTTAATTCAGATTTTAGATTCATATGTCTATTTCAATCACAGAAAGAGCCGCTGAACGAATCGAAGAAATTCGACGAAATCAGCAATTAAAGGCAGACGCACCCTTACGGGTTTCCGTAGTAAGCGGGGGATGTTCCGGGTTGACCTATAATATTGAGTTTGATAAAGATCAGGGTCAGCAGAACGGTGACAAAGAGTTTGAAGACAGCGGAATTAAATTGGTGGTTGATATGAAAAGCTTCCTCTACCTCGCCGGAACCCGACTCGATTATACGGATGGACTGGAAGGACAGGGGTTTCATTTCTATAACCCAAATGCTTCTCGAACCTGTTCTTGCGGCGAATCTTTTTCTTTGTAGAAATTCATGATTAAAACCTCCAA
>JBGTFX010000362.1:0-2916 GCA_041747055.1 Balneolaceae bacterium | reverse complement strand
TTGCCACGGTAAATCTCCATGCGTATAGTTATTGAGATGGAGTAAATCCGGCTTTATTTGTTTCTCTAGATCCAACAGCCATTCCCCGGCTTCTTCAATATCTTCCCACGGATCTTCCATCCACTCCAGGTCATAACTGCTTTCATGAATCTCAACATTAGAAAGCATTTCAGCCTGTTTTTGCTGATGGTTGTTTAAAGGCTCACCCATTGTTGCCAGATGCACGTTTATATCGTTTCTTCCAAGAGCCGAACATAGCTCCATAGAATAAGTCCAAACCCCGCCAATGGTATCAGTAGTCATAAGAATTGTAGGTGGTATCGTATTTTTCATCAGTTTTGTTGTTTGTAGATTAAATCCAGTACCCGGGCAACCCGGATATTTATTTCAGCTTCAGAATCGAAATGGTTCCCCCTTGCAAGGTTTTTACTCCATTGAGTTGCAGTTCTTCCCTGCCAGTCATCGGGTGGTTTTACTCTAATCTCTGTTGATGTACCGGAGTATTTTTCAGTAGTGAAATCATAAAATGAACCGTCAATATTTCGAAAAGAAACGCCTCCATTTTCGCCATAGAACGTAGCTTCAATGATGGCATTCCGACCTGCATTTAGATTCCAGGAACAGGCAAGATTTACGGCTGCTTGATTATTTATCACAAATTGAACAGTTGCATAATCTTCGACTTCTGTCTGTACTAATCTCTTTCCTTTGTGAAACAATTGGCTGCTTACTTTGTCAATTTTTGGCTCATCCATCACCCAATAAAGAAGATCAACAAGGTGAATTCCCAAATCCATTACGCAACCGCCGCCTGATTTTTCTACATCGTAATACCATGATTTATCAGGTCCGTAGGCGTTATGAAATTTTAAGTCTATAGCAAAAATTTGTCCCAGGTCTCCCGATTGAATGACTTGTTTCAGTTGTTGAACGGCCTCGGTATACCGGTAGGAAAAATCCACCCCGAGCAACAGATCATGTCTTTTGGCAGTTTCAACCACCTTTCGGGTTTCCTGCTCATTTCTGCCCAACGGTTTTTGGCAAAACACTGCTTTCCCTTTCTCTAAAGCCATCAGCGCCTGATCTGCATGAAGTGCGCTGGGGGAAGCTATCACCACTCCTTCGATATCACTGTCAAGCATCTCGTTTAAAGTGTCATGCTGTTGAATCCCTTCAATCTCATTTTGTAAATTAGTTATTAAAGAAGTGGCCGGATCCAGAACGGATGTTATTTCACACTGTTGATGATTTTTGATGGCAAGAAGGCGGTTTTTACCAATCCATCCAATTCCGCAAAAACCAAGCTTTGGTCTTATTTGAGTTGGTATTTCGAGAACTTTATTCAAAAGTAATAAGTGCTTTTATGAAGTTTTCAGGTTTATTATCAAAAGTTTCGAAAGCTGTTTGAATATCTTCGAGAGGAAATTTGTGGGTAAATAGAGGAAATGGATTTATTACACTAGCTGCTACCATTAAAACGGCCTCTCTCATTCCGTCCAGGTATACTTCAGGATTGCGTTCATGCGCGTTAATTACATCAAGTCCACGCCAGTTCCACTGCTGCATATTTACCGTTCTCAACCCGTCTTGATGATATCCCGCTATTACTAAACGTCCCCTGATTCCGGTTATTTGGCTCGCTAAATCAAGCGATTCCTGTTTACCTGCGGCTTCAATTACACAGTCGCAATATTGCCCATCAGTAAGCTCTTTAATTTGTTCCGCGATATATTCATCTTCGGTTACCGAAAAGAAATGATCAGCACCGCAGGCTTTTGCTTTTTCGTAAGAGGAGGGACTTCGAGAAATGGCAATAATCTCAGCTCCCGCGGTTTTTACAAGCTGTATTAAAAGCAATCCAATCCATCCGGTTCCTACAATAGCCGTTGTCATCCCGGGTTTTATTTTACACCGCCGAAAAATATTTATCACACAAGCCATGGGTTCTCCGGGGAAAGGTTTATCATCAAAAAAGTTGGGCAGTTCAGTAATCTCACTTCCTTTTGAAATTCCGAATTCAGCATAGGCTTTTTGGCAAAGTGTACTCACCCGATTTCCCGGTTTTACTGACTTTACGTTCTTTCCCACCGTATCTACAACTCCCCATCCTTCGTGCCCGGGATTACCGGGTGGCATAGGGTAGCCGAACCACTCGCGTCCTTCCCAAACCGGCATGTCTGATGCACATAAACCACAGCCTTCAAACCGAATAAGCACTTCATCATCTTTCGGTAAAGATATTGGGTTGTCTTGCACGTTGATCTCTCTTGGGGCTGTAAATACAGCAGTTTTCATTTCTCTTTGTTTATGATTGAATAACTAGATTTTATTAAAAATATTATTGATCAGGCACTCATGGATGTCATTGTTTTTGGCAGCTCTATTACGTCTGTTGACAGTAGCCACTGATATAATTTCCCTACCCCTTTTGAAATATTGTTCTTTGGCATCCAGCCGGTCTTCGATGAAAATTTGGTAAAATCCGATACATAATATTTTTGATCTCCTGCTCGCCACTTGGAATATTGAAGTGAAGAGATTTCTTCTCCTGTAGTTTTTTCGATTAACTTGACAAATTCCTTTAGGCTGATACTGTTTTCATATCCACCGCCGATGTTAAATTCCTCACCTGAAAAATCGTCAATATTTTTTCTGGCAAGTTTAAATGCATCTACTAAATCATCAATAAAAAGGATGTCTCGCACCTGCTTACCATCACCAAAAATGGTGAGTCCTTCTCCTTTTAATGCCTGAATTAAAAAATGCGCAACCCAACCCTGATCTTCCGTACCTAACTGATGTGGCCCATATATACAGCTCATTCTAAAAACCACTGATTTTATGTTGTAAACCCGTGCATAATCCCGGATATACGATTCAGCAGCTCCTTTTGAACATCCGTATGGCGTGTGAAAA
>JBGTFX010000361.1:0-3207 GCA_041747055.1 Balneolaceae bacterium | reverse complement strand
CCTGACCATTTATGATCTGCATCGTTCACTTTTGCTTGGGATATACGGATTCCTACAGGAAATTCATCACCGACCTCATCGCGAACGGCTTTGATGACTTCCAATGCCAAACGAATCCGATTTTCTATTGAGCCCCCGTAGTGATCCGAACGTTGATTTGTATAGTCCGTTAGGAATTGATCCAGCACATAGCCGTTGGCGCCATGAATTTCTACACCATCAAAACCGGCTTCTTTGGCGTTTTTAGCCGAAGTGGCAAACGCTTGTACCATTTGATCAATCTCGGTCTGTGTCAATTCTTCAGGCAGTTGAAAATCCCCTTGACCACCATAAAACGCCAATTGTTCGCCTTTCGGTTTAACCGCTGAAGGTGCTTTCGTGTTGCTGTTGAAACGGTTTCCTTGCGAAAGAGCGCCGGCATGCATCAACTGCATAATAATTTTTGCGCCTTCTTCATGAACCGCGGCAACTACTTTCTTCCACGAATTCATTTGTTCCGTGGTAGCTATGCCCGGCTGATTCAAATACCCCTGACTGTAAAATTCATCTGTATAAGTGCCTTCTGTCATTACCAGACCGAAACCGCCGCGGGCAAAATTGGCATAATACTGCGCCATTTCATCTGTTGCCAGTCCTTGTTCCGTCGCACTAGTCCGAGTCATCGGAGCCAAGCCCACACGGTTTGCTAAATTGATCTTGCCTATTTTAATTGCCGAAAATATAGTTGCTGTTTGATTGTTGCTCATTTTTCCACCAGCTTTCTGTTTTATATAAAATCATCTGTTCGACCCGAACTATAGTGGACAAAGCTGACACAATCAATTGTCCAGCTCAAAGAACAAAATCAACCACTGATTTTATTCTTCAATCAATCCTTGTTTGATAAGGAATTCCAACGCCACGTCCTTCGGTTGCTCTTTATCGACATCCACACGGGCATTCATCGCCAACATCTCTTCTTCGCTAATCTCTCCGGCCAGCCTGTTCAGCACTTCTTCCAACTCTGGATATTTTTCAAGTGTTTCCAATCGTACAACGGGTACTGCGTCGTATTTCGGAAAGAAGTTCAAATCATCCTCAGTCGTCGCCAGGTCGAACAACCCGATTCTGCTGTCCGTCGTAAACGCAGGGATGACGTCTATATCGCCATTACGCACAGCCTCATACATGATGGCTGGGTCAAAGCTGGCCGTGGCAGAAAAATTAAAACCATATGTTTCTTTCAGATCTTCGTATCCATCCCCTTCACGCTCATAGATGGAATGCGGCCCACCGAAAGTGACATCTTGGGAATGCGAGATAGCTGCCAGTTCTGAGTAGGTATCGGCATCAATTCCGCTGTCTTTCAAATAGGCCAACGTATAACCATTTTCAAAACCAAGTGGTTCCAACCAGGTTGCCCCTAATTCTTCTTCGTAACCTTCCCTTACCTGCTGAAGGACTTCTTCAGATGACTGGCCAGGTTCTGACTCACGTTTCAGAACATCTTTTAACCCCGTGCCCGTATATTCGACATACATATCAATATCTCCCTGTTCCAAAGCTGGCGTCAGAATTGCCACTTCACCAAGGCCGTCCTGGTACTCAACGGTATATTCCGAATGCGCTTCAATGTATTCACCTAGAATATAGGGAAGAATATACTGTTCTGTCCATGGTTTCCCTCCAATGACAATCGGCTCTGCATCTCCTGCGGCTGAACTGCAACCGTATAATGCGACCGAAGCCATAATGGAGATTCCAATCATTTTTTTCCTCATGTCCATTCCTCCTAAAGTTTTCAGGGTATCAAATCTACAGTGCTGGTGATATTACTTCATCCAGCCATGTTATTGGAATTATTGTTAAATAAATGTAAGGTACATCACATATTCGACCTTTCTGAGTCAAAGTCAGGAAAAATGAATTTATCTTATCGATGAATTTTCACTAAATTAAAAACAGAAAATCATAAATACTAAAAAGAATTGCGTATCAAAGTATGATACGCAATCCTTTTACTTTTATACTTACGATTCTTAATCAAACTAAAAACCAAAAATCTCTTCTGTATATCCCTTCTCATTTTAAAGCATATAAGCTAAATCTGAAGCTGCTGTGGGGTAGCCATAAATCATTTGCTTCAAGTCACGTGCTGTTAGGTTGAATTGTATCGCTGTCGCAAAGTGATTGATCAGTTCATCCGCTTCTTCACTGATGAGGTGTGCACCCAATATATGATCGGAATCTTCGTCAATGATTATCTTCGCCATCGCGTAACGCTCGTTGGTCCGTTTGTACGTATACCAATCCGAGGTATCAAATTTATTGACTCGGATGTTGTGTCCCATTTTTCTAGCCTCGTCTTCGGATAATCCGACGGCCGCCAATTTCGGTAACGTAAATACAACCGTTGGCATCACTTTGTAGCTCGGTGACCGGTGATTTCCTTTCAGTAGGTTTGAAGCCACTACATGAGATTCCATGGAAGCAATCGGCGTTAACGGCAGACCTTCAGTTGCGGCAGCATCGCCTGCTGCATAGACACGGGGATTGCTGACGCTCTGCAGATACTGATTGACGGTTATGCCGTCTTTTTCCCATTTCACATTTCCGTTTTCGAGCTGCATGTCATCTACCGCCGGAATCCGGCCAGCACCGTGAATCACTAAATCCCCTTCTAGCTTGAGCGATTCTTTGCCGTTTGTTGCTGTCACTGTAAACCCAGCATCGTTTTTTTCAATCGATTTCACTTCGCTGTTTAAATGAATGTGAATGCCAATTTCTTTCGACTTTTCCATCAGCACGTCGACTAACTCCGGCTCGAAGTTTTCAAGAGGACGTTCCCCCCGTTGGATGATGTGCACTTCAGCTCCGGCCCGGGCAGCAATATGGGCAAATTCAAAGGAAACATATCCACCACCCACAAAGATAAGTCTTGCCGGCAGTTCATCCAGTTCCAGGAATTCATCACTGAGGACGAGAAATTCCGAACCATCGATCGGCAGGACAACAGGTTTTGCACCACTCGCTATCACTATGTTTTTTCCTTTCAGAACGTCTTCCCCAATCCGAATTGTATCTTCGCTTACAAAGGATGCCAGGCCATGGAATGTGTTAATTCCAGCCTTTTCGAAGCCCTTTTCTCGGTTTTCGGGAACGGGTTCTGTAAAGGTGCGCTTGAAAGCCATCAATTCCGGCCAGTCGATCGTGGAAGTAGAGGTGATT
>JBGTFX010000360.1:0-2764 GCA_041747055.1 Balneolaceae bacterium | reverse complement strand
GCTCACCACATCTTAGTTTCCTATTGATGCAGCATAAGGTGGTTTGGTAACTATTCCTGAAAATCGTCACCGAGAGACCTGCTCTCATCTGTTTTAAAGCACCAACTGTCTCACGACAGTTGTTCAAGTCACACACGTTTTCGGGCTTTGCGTTCGGGCGGGTATTCGGAGCGCGAACCTGTCGGCTGTGGCTAAGGTAAATAAAAGCGATGAACTTTCGGCTACCTCGTCACCCCGCCTGACGCAAAACCCGTGTTAGCGGCTGGCATACTTGTAAGGCTATTTGTTAGTCGCTGACCTTGTTTTAAATTCATTCTCTGCTCTCATTTTAATTCCCTTCATGCATTTACTCATCATTACAATATCACCAAAATCATATAGTAGGTAATAGATAATCCAAAATCCTTTCCATACATATTTTGTTCTAAGTCTGGTCAGCAGTCTGGTTTGCTTTTCATCAACAGGATTTAAATACCAAAGCCAGGTTGCCCGCGATTCTTTGTCTACCCAAAGAATATATTCATTCTCCTTAAACTCCTTAACCCACATGCCATTCTTTTGGTCTGGAGTAAAAGGAATAAATTGTCCGATTTCAATTTTTTGAAACTCAGGTAAAATCTCATAAGAACTTTTAATGCCAGCATTGTCCATCCAATCAATGCTATACCATCCCGCGCGTCTGCTACCTATTTGAATAATCCATTTCCAGATTTCTTCAGGCGTGGAGTTAATTGTAATTCCTCTTGTTGCATTAAAGTCAGGATTTGTCACTAAGCTGTCGGCTGGTAAACTAAGCGCTAAATCATTGTCAGTAGCTCCCCACCTTAAATGCCAAGGTCTTAAAACCAATAAGTAAAGTCCTGTCAACCCTATAATGATTACTGCTATAACTATCATTGTGGTCATAAATGCAATTTCTCTGCTCTTTTTTTAATACCCAGCATACATTTCCTCATCATCCAAATATCAAAGAATTCAATGAGCAGATTGAATAAGATTGCTGCCGAGAAGAATCTGTATTTTACTCTCACACGGGATATAAGGCGAAATGAAGATTCCCCTTCGGGGTAAATTCCCCATACCCAAGTAGTATCACCTTTTTTGTCCCACCACAACATCCATTCGTTTTTTTTAAAGTCCTTAACTAACATCCCTTGCTTTCCGTCTGGACTCATGGGAACAATATCACCAACTTTTATATTTTGATGTTCAGGGAGTATAATTACTGCGCTTCGCTTGGCTAAATTATCCAACAAGTCATAGCTATACCATCCGGCTCTTGTAACCCCCATTTGAATTATCCATGGATAAATATTTTCAGCAATCGCGTTTATTGATACTGCTCTGGTTGCATTGAAGGTGGGTTTAGCAACAATTTCATCGCCAGGCATTGGTCGTTTAATTTCAATAGCGGTGGCTCCCCACTTTAATTGCCAAGGTCTAAAAACTAACAGATAAAGAACAGTCAGCACTGTAGAAATCACTGTTATAATTATTAGTGTCATCATGTATGTTTTTGCTTGCCGCTAACGATTGGCGGCTGGCATTTTAGTTCTCTGTAATTTTGATTCCATTTAATCAATCTCTTTACAGTTGTATTTTATACTAATCAGTTTAAAAGTTCCATAAACCAAATCTCTGTCGGGATAACTATATATAGTCTCTGCGTTTCCCATCAGTCTGTAACCATTAATTTCATGATAGTCTTTTAAAGGTGTTGCCCAAGGGTATTGTTTTCCTGCAGTGGCATAGCGATCATCAGAAATAAAGTTTATGAGTTCACCTTTGTCATTAAAATATAGCCATGCAGATACTGTGATACTGTTATTCGTAAAAGATGCTTTCACTTTATTTCCTTCAACCTCTAACCACTTTATTCGCTTGTCAATGAGTGTTGGTGGAGCCACGACACACATATCATTAAAAAAGGTAACCGTCTCAGACAAATTCGCTTCTGGTCCGTCTAAATACTGTACAGTGAATATTGAAAATAGTCTTATGTCCATATATGCCACCCCATTTCGAAAGCTGTGATAACCTCCAATTGGCAGACCTTTCATTGCCGCTTTCATAAAAAACAAACGTGTTGGAGTTTCCATAAAGCTATACTGTTCACAAGTAAATGGCATCCATTCTGATTTCTCGTCTTTTCTAATTTTTCCAGTAAATTCAATCTTAAAATTATTCACTTTGGGTTTACCAACAGAACCTGTATAACGAAGATATTTTTTTACTGGCTCGGGAAGTTGTTGGATATCTGATTCTGTCAGTTGAGAATTTTGGAAATACGCCTTTTGCTGCAAGCCAGTTCGTACATCATTTTTATATTTGCTATAATAACTCCAAGTGCCATATCCGATGATTGATACAAGTAGAATAATTACATTTGCAATTGTTCCAAACTTCGCATCGTGCCAGAAAAAAACAATCAGGACTTGGGAGGTAACAACTGCAATAAACCCGAACATCCACCAAGAACTATTTTTAAAGGCAAACATTACAGCTGCTATAACAAAAAAAACAAAGGCTATCAGCCAAATCACTCCAAACGGTTTTGAAATAGTTTGTGTAAGTTGTTTTACATCGGAAAACCCGAAAGCTTTGACAAAGCCAAGCAAATGAATCAGTCCATGAACTCATTCGAGCAAATCGCAACAAGAGCCCAATGTTCAATGGACAAATTACCAGTGGTGGCCCAAGGTATTGCCCTTCTCTGGAGGATAAGGTTTTTCGTTTCCCCGAGAAGCTCTCCCATAACATTTTC
>JBGTFX010000359.1:0-4701 GCA_041747055.1 Balneolaceae bacterium | reverse complement strand
TCTTGTACCACAAAGGTAAACGTACTATTTACATTTCCGCCGGTCTCAGCAATATTAATTGACGTTTCCGATACACTTTGCAGGATGATTGATGCTGCTCCGCCTGTTTCACCTCCCACAGTATCATCATCTACATTATCTTCACCGGTAAGCGCAAGCTGTACATCAGGGAAACTAATATTGTTTGATGGATTTACAGTAAAATTACGGGTGCTTGTCCGAAAACCTTCCCTGCTTATTTCTAAACTAAAATTGGTCATTTCTTCAATAAGAAGTAAAAATGTATATATACCTTCTGAATCAGTCGTTGTGGTTTCTCCCGGTAAAGGAGAGAGAATCGATACAGTTGCTCCTTCAATAGGCTGGTTACTGCTATTTGTCACAGTTCCGCTAACGCTGACTGGATCAGGATCATTGGAAGAAAATCTGTCGCAAGAGAAAAAAAGAATAAGCACGAGCGGAAGGAGATAGAATCGTTTTTGCATAGCGAAAATATTATGAGACTTAAAAGAGCAGTTTTACCTGATTGTTTGTTGTGATTAAACTTCCTAAATAAGAACTAAAATTATGTTAACAATATAGAGTAGTCAGGTATGCTTTTGTTACAAAAAATAATGAGAAACAAATCTTATAAAAACATGATTTGTTCAATGGATCAATTTCAGGGCTAAATGCGAAAAATTCATTTCTGGAGATGCATTCTTTACCCCGATTCCAAGGTAAAATATTATATTCGATCCATCAGTGGATCTTATTAGATAAAACTCGAACGATGTACAGCTATTATATCTAACTCAAACAACAATATATTTCTAGATAACTCTGTTTTTATTGAGAGTCAGCCTTCTTATATTTGGCATCCAATAAGCCCGGGTGGCGGAATTGGTAGACGCGCTGGATTCAAAATCCAGTAATGGCAACATTGTAAGGGTTCGAGTCCCTTCCCGGGTACAATGATAAATCTCCAATTTGAGAGAGGAGCCTCGAGGGTAAATAACTCTTTACTTATGAAAAGGGACGAAGAAGTCTGCCCCGCCGAACGAAGTGAGGGCAAACGCGATAGCGATTCGGGGAGTCCCTTCCCGGGTACTTTGATTGATTTGAGTCATGAGAGGTGAGTCTTGAGATTTTCTATTCTAAATTTATAAGAAGGGTCGAAATAAGCTGCGTGCTTTTTCGCAGTCCCGAACTTGCTTTCGGGGCCTGTCCCGCCGAACGGAGTGAGGGAAAGAGCTAGTAATTAGTGAGATATGAGCCTTGAGTCAGTGTTACTTTTGAGTAATCAGTAATGACCATTTTTTTCTTGTTATTTTATTGTTCTCTCATCTTATTTGTTAAATAAACAAGAGTTTAACCTGTAACAGTTCATCAAAAACTTCAATTAGCCTGTTCTTTAAAGAATATCTATTTACATACCAATATGGCGACATCAACAGGTTATTATAAAGATTTGCTGGAGCAGAGCCTTGGAATTCCTTTTTCAGTAGGTAACAAAATTGAAGTTTTGAAAAATGGAGATGAGATATATCCGTCCATGCTTAATGGTATCAAAAAAGCAAAGGAAAGGATTGAGTTTTTAACCTTTATCTACTGGAAGGGCAATATTGCCTATATGTTTGCTGAAGAACTTTCCAATAAAGCTAAAGAGGGGGGTTAAAGTATATGTGATTTTAGATAGTTTTGGGGCGGCCAAAATGCCTGATGAACTATTTGAATTGATGAAAGAGTGGTGTTCAGCTTGAATGGTTTCGACCAATGCGACACTGGAAATTTTGGAAAATAGATAATCGCACCAATCGGAAGTTATTAATTATTGATGGTAATGTTGCTTTTACAGGCGGGGTAGGTATTGCAGAGGAGTGGGAGGGTGATGCCCGGAATGAACATGAATGGAGAGACACACATTTCCGTATCGAAGGCCCTGCGGTGTTTGGTTTACAGGCCGCTTTTTTGGAAAACTGGATTGAAACCGGCCACAAGCTTGTTTTTGATCACCAAATAAAAAATAATCTTCTTACCGATTCTGATACGGCTGTACAAGTAGTTCGAACGTCGGCCTCTGTTCGATGGAGTGATATAGTAATGCTGTACCAGGCGCTTATAACAATGGCGAAAAAAAATATAAAAATTACTACCGCTTACTTAAATCCCAATCCCGTGATCATCCCTTTATTAAAAGAAGCATCAGACAGAGGAGTAGAAGTGAATATTATGGTTCCCGGAAAAATAACCGATAAAGAAATAGCAAAAATAGCGGGAGATGAAGGTTTTGAAGAGTTACTCAAATCAAATGTAAATCTATGGTATTACCAGAAAACTATGTTACAGGCGAAAATAATCACGGTTGATGATGTGTTAAGTTGTGTCGGATTATCAAATTTCAACCACCGCTCTATGCTCAAAGACGATGAAGTTAATGTGGTTATTCTGGATGAAGAAATAACCGGTATACTAAATAACCATTTTGAGGAAGATCTTAGCTATTGCGAAAAAATAGAAGAAAAGCGATGGGTGAAAAGAGGATTCATTAAGAGGTCAATTGAGAAATTATCTAAAATCATTAATTCACAAATTTAAGTGTGTAAGATGATCAAATTACTTGCCAGACTATTGAGAATAGACCCGGCGGCGAATACATCTTAAATTGCATTTTCTAATTTCTATGATGACTCTCAAATTGCAGTTAATAAAGGATTTTAACTATAGTCAATATCTTTTCAATGTCTATTCGCGAAAATATTTTAATAGATTTATAACCAAAAGCTACTTATGATGAATTGGTAAAACAGTGATTAAAGCATGTAAACCGGACTTTATCATTAGAATATTAGAAACTTCTAATAAATATATTGCATTTATGATTTATCCTTTCTAACGTAGTCGTACAAAAAATAAGAATACTTGTAGATGAATAATTAATTATCATCTAACAGCTCAAGTACATTGTTCTTTTTAAAACAATCTGTAACAATTTGCTTTTCGTATTCTCTTATTACCGTAACGATTTACAAACAATCACTAAAACAATTCGGAGTACAACATGGGACAACAACAATTATTACTCGTAATCTTGGTTACAATTATCGTGGGTATCGCGACCGTTGTGGCAATTAACACATTCGGCACCGCTGCCGATCAGGCAAACATTGATGCAGTGAACAATGATGTTGCAACACTTGCTTCTGCAGCTCAGGGACATTACATGAGACCTGGAATGTTAGGTGGTGGTGGTAGAACTTTTGATGGATCTTCAGGAACACAAGCAAGTTCGATCAATTTTGAAGGATTAGCATTTCCAGCGGATGGATTATCAGCAGATCTATTAACAGCACAAAATGAAAATGGACGTTATGTCATTAACTTAGTGACTCCAAGTGAATTTGTTATAACTGCCCATCCGGCAAGTTGTACAGAATATGCACCTGGAACAGTGGCAGATGGAGTCTTATCAGGTGGTACTAATTGTGGTACACCTATTACTGCTACTGTAGGCCCAAATACTTTTCAATTTGGAACTGGTGGTGGAGATACTACAACAACGTAATATTTCTTAAATGGTGTTGTCGATTAAGAATGGCACCAATTAATATAATTTAAGCCGAAGAAATTTACTTCTTCGGCTTTTTTTATGGATCGCATTTTTCTGTGTGTACTTATAAATTTGAGTTCAAATCCTTTATATATAAAATATGTTTATTCGAACTGGTTGAATACCCAGCAGGTAAAGAATATTCATGATTATAAATTAATCTAAAACCGACTATTTCGTGGTCATTAAATTCAAGCCATGAATTTATAAACACTAAACCAATATTCTCGTATTCTTCTTCAGAGGATCTTTTTAATACCCCTTCCAAGTATTTCCTCCACCTTGCATTTTTATAATGTTTAAACAGATAATCAGGTTTATTATTACTGTAATCGAGATCTCTAATATCTTTATTATTAAATAGATCTACATATTTTCCATTATCCAGTAAAGCTTCAAATATGTACCATCCATCTGTTTTAGTAACTCTTGGTGCAAACATACCCCACCTTTGGTCTAATCTTAGTACATTTGCCGGGAATTTTGCTTTTGTTGGAATTAATTCAGGAGTGCTTGGAATAGTATTTAAGTTCCATATTAAAATATACGCTACAAAAGAGGCTCCTAATATCCCAATCATCTTTGATTGTAAAACACCCAAATATTCAAAATTGTTAGAAGAAATCGCAGGCGAGTGATTAAATAATCTATAAACTTTAGTTTCAATTATATTAATGTACGGTGCAGGTAAAAGTCCTATTAATGCAGAAATACAAATAAATGAAAATAATCCTACATGCAGAGTTAATTCAATTCCAACGTGCAAAGATATTAGCAAGAGCAATCCAATAAATTTACAAATAGCATTTTTATAGGGAATGATAAAAAGTATTGGTGCGATGAATTCAACCGCTAAGGTTCCGAAAGTCAAGTATTTTAAAAGTACCGGGAAATTTAAAAGCCAACCGCCGAATGGTTTCACCATTTGATCTAGGCTTAGAGCATAATAAAGAGCGGTACCGTTATATAACCATTCGGGTGAGTTTTTCAAGACTACACCCATGAGATAAATCAACATCACTTGCAGGATAAAAGCAATCGTACCGATGTTAAAAAATGCCTGAGAAGAACAAGTTTCAATAGATGATTCAAATCACTCTTAGTCCGCGGAG
>JBGTFX010000358.1:0-8476 GCA_041747055.1 Balneolaceae bacterium | reverse complement strand
GGTGATGAGTCCGGCGAATAGAAGTACTAAAGAGTTTCGAAGTAACTTTCTCATAATGTTGAGCAATGGGTTGAAATGAGATGTGGGAAAAATAATATCGTCAGGAATATAAACTCTGAGATTGTTATAGGACAATTTTTTATCTGATAAGTTGAGCCTGAATACTGTAATTTTGTAAAAGTCTGATAAAAGGATCTACAAAAACATCAGATAAAAAATTATCAACCAAACTGATTGGCAATGGTTCCCGATAAAAGAAGAGAATTAGAAGCAAAAAAAAGCACGTTTGCAGGAGCTGATAAAAATCAGATCATATTTGAAATGTCACCTGACTCCATGGTTGCGTATTTATGATGAAATTGTTCACGCCGGAATTCAGCCTGATGTAAAGTATCTGGCGGCGGCATTTGACCATGATCCGGAATTGGTTCTGCAGGCAGTTGAAGAACAATTAAATGCGTCGCAAAATCATTTGCTAGAAAAGATAATTCAGGAGAAAAGTTTGCCGGTTCACGGAAAATTGGATGATTATTATCCCACCGTAAATCCCATTCGGTATCTGCTTGATGGGAAATCATTTATAAGCGAGGATGTTTTGCCGCCCCTGAAAAAATGCATAGAGGATTTACAGATTACTGAAACGGGCTGCATGGTTTTATATCCCGTTTATACACCGGTGATGGAACTTGAATTCTCCGATATACTTACAGCATACGATCAAATTTTTGAACCCATGACGGATGTCTGCCTGATCGCTCTTGATTACAGCTGGATCATCTTCCGCAGCCTTGAAGATGAGTGGGTTTGCGTGAGGAGGTAAAGTTGGATGAATTTTTTAAGAGTGATAGGCTTAAATCCCCTCCCCGAAATAATCGGGACCAGGTGTGGCTTGAGAGGGGACTGAGGGGTGTGTTTGATGAGTTAGATCTCTATTCATTTCTCAATTTTATTTATAATCCAGATCCCCCTCGTATTTACTCAAAAACCCCAACAAGCCTACAGCCTCGGGGGAAAGGTTTATGAGTCGCCATTTATACCGTGGGTTGAAACCCACGGCTACAATGTCGGCCGCCCCGGCTGGGGCTAAAAATGAGAGGCTTAATTTGCGTAAGAACTTAGATTTAATATCTCCCTCTCCTTCAGGAGAGGGCCGGGGTGAGGTAGGTGAAGGAAGAACGTTCTTTACTCAAACCCCAAAACAATCTCCTCTGCATAAATCCAGTCCCCGAAAGAGGAATCATCATCATTTCCGGCGTTTGCAGCGATGTTGAAAATCACCGGTGCAGAATGTTCGGGCGCTTGCCACGTAAAATTCCAGCTTACTTCACGTTCTGCCGTTGGGCTTGTTCCTTCTCTCGAATGCTGCAGATACTGCACCTCTTCACCAACTGAAGGAGTAAATATAAGTCGATCTCCTGACCACTCAAATTCACCTGCCTGAGTACCATCCTCAAACCGTGCCGTCATTTGGAAACCGCCAATTTCGAGCTGTTCACTTTCTACGATTACGGTAACATCGTATGATTTTCCCGGCTCTAAAATGTCGTCTAACCCATCAACTGTTAAACTTCCCCCTTCCTGATTCAGATCATAATCAAAATGACAAGAATGGCACGTTTGTTCACCAAATCCTCCTGTAAACCTGCCATCTAAATGCTCGGGATTGAATTCATCAAAAACAGAATTGGTGATAACGGATTCCGACTCCGGCATAAAAACACCCACGAAAAAAGGAAACAAGATGATGGATAGTAATTTGATGAGGGTTTTCATGGGGGAGATAGGATAATATGATTTGTAAGGGTAATTCATGAATTACCCTTACAAACGGTGATGTAGATCAATCCAAAACCAATCGCCCGATATGTCCGGTGTCGGTGCCGAACCAAAGCGAGCTGGTTCGTTTGTCGAAATCCATGTGCCGAATAGATCCGCTGGCTGATGGAATCTCTCGAGAGGCTACAAACTCTTCAGATTTAGTATCAAACGCGACCAGTTTATTGGGCTCCAATCCACTTGCGGAAAACCAGATGCGGTCTTTATCATCCGCCAAAACAGCATAGGGACGCGAGCCTGATCCATCGGGCATGTTCCACTCTTTAAATGATCCGTCCACAGGATTGTATCGCCCAATAATGCCATCAGCATAATCTCCATACCAAACATTTCCATCAGAGGTAACATCAAGCCGTCGCGGACGAATTTCTTCGCGAGGCAGTTCAATTTCTGTCAGTTCCATAGTTGCGGGATCTACAGTCGCAATCTTATTTGTGCCAAAAAGGGCAATCCAAGGACGCTCGCCATCCGGGCTCATTCGAATTCCATAGGGACGTGCTCGTTCCGTCGGAACGGCTATTACGTGTGCTTCACCGGTAGAAATGTTAAAATGACCAACGCCATTTCCGCCCTGCGCTGTAAACCAGATATTTCCATTATTGTCGAAAGCGAAGGTATGAGGATCGCGGGCGTAATCATCTTCCATCATATATTTGGTGATTTCTCCGGTTGCAGGATCCATTTTACCGATGTGACGGGCACGATTTCCGGCGTACCAAACGGTTCCGTCATCACCAACAACTACTGTGTGGGGTCCGGCGCCTTCTTCAAGTGGCAATTCTCGGAACTCCTCAGTTTCAGGATTGAAATGGCCCACATAGTGCAACCGCTGACCTGCAAAGAATACAGTTCCATCCGGAGCAACGTAAGGGTCGCGGGATCGGGTATCGTCAAAAGGTACCTTCCACTCCTCCAGAGAAAGGATGATATCAGAGAGTTCATCATTGGCAGAAATTTCTGTGTCAGAATGATCGGGAATTCCCAACCACAACATCATTATGAAAATGGTAATTATCGATTTCATAGAAACCTCAATTGATTAAGTATTAAAAAAAATAAACATGAACTTAATTAGCTTATAAAACAGAATATAATCAAGAGTTCAAAGTTTCAGCCCTGTAAAAAAATGTTGCTTTCTGTTAGGGATTCACAGGAAATGATAGATGCTTTTTTATCCTCTCCATCTGCTTTTGATGATGCGCAGTATGCGTTTCAATAAATTTTAAAGCCTGTTTAATATTCAGCAGCCCGGCGCGTGGATGTTTATAAAGAGCTTTTCCCAGCGTTTTATCGTCACTGTTCTTAATAAGGGATCTCATTTCATCACGAATGGAATCCCACTCCATTTTCATGGAATCAAAATCCGGATGTTCTTCGCTGACCTGGGCAATTTTCGGGGCTTTAAACTTTAGGGGAAGAATCAGTGCGACTTTTAAAATGAGGTGCCTGATTGTGGAATCAATTCCGGTTATGGGCACCTCTTCCTGATTCCCCATTTTTCGCTGAATATAGATCATCGATTGCTTTTCGGACGTAACTAAATGGCGCATCACCTGCAGCAGACTCCACTCCTGCGGACCCGGACTGAACCGGAGCTGATCTTCCGCCAGTTCATTATACATATTGATAATTTCCCCGCGCTGATTTTCCAGTCGGTTAAATACCTTAAGGCTTTTCTTTTTCATAATGTTTAATTCAGGTATTGTTTTAACCGTAGCTCAGGTTGCTGACCTGAGAAAAGTAAGACCTCTTAAAGACCAAGGTGTGTTTTTGAGGTTTAGTGATTAATGGAATGAACTAACTTACGGGAAGTTAACTGAGAATCAGTAACTTCGTATACAACTCATCCGCAGGTCAGCGACCTGCACTACAAATCTCCGCAGGTCAGCGACGCTGCGCTACGAATCAATTGCGGTTCAGCAACGCCGCGCTACGATTTCGCTACATATGTTCCCCAAACCAATCAATAATCCGATGCATAAAATCTAGTTGATGAGCTCGTTCAGTCAGCCCGTGAGGCTGTCGCGGGTAGAGGATCAGCCCTGTTGGAATGTCTCGCATTTTTAGGAACTGGTGCAGCTGAATGGACTGCTCCGGGTGGACGCGGTCATCTGCCAGGCCATGAACCACAAGAAGTGGGGTATCGGCGTGATTGAGCCATGCCACAGGTGAGCGATCCCAGTTTTGGCCGGGATTATCAAACCAGTAAAGATCCCAGTGAACGACGCTCATTTCGTGCGGAATATCGGTGGTTCCCATAAACGAGATCCAGTTAGAAAGTCCCGCGAACGTAATTCCCGCAGCAAATCGATCGCTGTATCGAGTGGCAGCCCAAGCGGCAAAATATCCGCCGTAGGATGTGCCCGTAATTCCAACCCGGTCGGGATCAATCAGGCCAAGCTCATCCAAATGATCCATTCCCAGAAGCACATCATCAAACTCTTTGCCGCCAAGATCGCGATGATTGGCCGAGGCGAAATCGGTTCCCCGTCCACCGCTGCCCCGATAATTTGGCTTAAACACAACGTAGCCCTCGTTTGCCAGCACCTGAACGGGATAAAGCGCACGGGTATTCCACCCATTCATGCTGATCCCTTCCGGTCCGCCGTGAGGCAGAATAGCCAATGGATATCGCGTCCCCTCCACATAACCTACAGGTTTCACCAAAATTCCTTCGATTTCTAAATCATCGGCACCACTCCAGGTAATTGAGCTTTGTTCGCCAAATTCGATGTCAGTGAGCCATTCGTTATGATGCGTTAATCGTTCAAAATCGCCGTTTCGAAGATCTATTTTATACACTTCGCCGGGGTGAGACGATGTATTTACAGCGGCGGCAAATGTTTGATGTCTGTTATCAAAACTTAGGGTGTTGAAAATTTCACTATTTCCGCCGGTAACAAGTTCCACACTGTTGGTTTCAGTATTTAAAGTGTAAAGTTTGGTAATGGACCTCTCCACAGCATTAAAAAAGAGGGTTTCATTATTCAGCCAGTCTATCCAAACGGGAGTGCCTTCCCAGTTTTCCGGTGTGATGTCGCGCTTGTCGGATCCATCTGCCTGCACCGTCCATATTCGTTGAGCGAGTGGATCGCTGTAAACTTTCCCCGCTAAAATTGCGAGTGTACTTCCATCGGGTGACCATCTCATGGTTGTTTTCTTTTTCGGGGAGCTCATTAACTCCATCAAGCCGCTGCCATCTTTATTAATCGTAGCAATTCTCGTGTACATTTCCCCCTGATCCGCTCCGGGTTCGTCACTGATCCGTACCGAAAGCCGGTCTCCGCCGGGCGACCATGTAAAATCCCAAACGTACAGATTATCCGGTGTGATGATTTCCGCACTGCCGTTTTCAGGCTGAACCCACAGCCGCATATAGCGCTCGTTTTCTCCGGCAACAATCATATCAAATCCCTGTGCAATTTTTTCTTGTCGTTCGTCTGAAACCGGATCCATCGCAGTGTAGGCGATTGCTGATCCGTCATTATTCCAGGCAAAAGCAGTAAGCCCATGCTCGGCTGTGGTGTGCATTTGTAAATCATTACCGGAACGATTTACGGAAAACACTTGGGTTTGATTGTGATGATCCTCCATTTGGCTCATAAAATAGAGTCTGCCGTCATCACCCCACTGCGGCGAGCTTGCGCTATTTGGCTTTTCGATGATGGGGATTGTATGCGCGGCGTTTTCGGGAATGATATAGAGTTCGGAGTAATTTCGCCCGATTTCCTCTTCCGCTGTTCGCGGAACACTCAATGTATAGGCTATATGATTTCCATCGGGACTCATGGAAACGGCTCCTACCGCTTCAATTTTCACGACATCTTCAGCTGTAAGACCCTGTGCATTTAATTGTGTGACCGAAAGCGTAAACAGCAAAATAAATGAGAACGTAGTAGCCAAATATGATTTCATAATCGTAGTGGTATTGTGGTTTGATGTTTAAAGAACCAATTAAAACCTGTCAGGTTTATCCCGCTAATAATTAAATAACAAGAATCTATGCTTTACAAAACCTGACAGGTTTAGCGCTATCACTGCCAATATAATTATTCCTGTGAATTTGTAAATGGTTTTACAATTTTCATCCCTACAACTACAGAAAACAATCCTATGCAAACCTGACTAAACAGATATCCCATAAATAGAAGTGGAGATTGATTTAGCAAGATAAATGCTTCCACCATGAATCCGGAGTAGGTTGTGTAACTGCCGATCATTCCGGTTAATAAAAAGAGGTTGAGCATTCGGTTTGGTGAATCTTTCCGGTTCAGGAGCGTGAAGATCACTCCAATCAAAAAACTTCCCGTAACGTTTTCTATGGTGGTAGCCGTAATAAAAGAGGTATTTCCAAAGGTTGATGTAAAAAGTGAGTTGGTACCGTGTCGAAGCAGGGCGCCTATCATTCCGCCCAGACCGACAAAAATGACTTCTCTGATTAGGTTTTTAAACATTACCGAGGGCCCTCATCAACCATGCTGTAATTCCATATCCGCAAACGAGCAGGATAAATGCACCGGCAATCTGATAAAAAAGATAGATCAGCAGTTCTTTAAGGGGTTTTGAAAACAGGCGATGTGTTTCAAAAGCGAAGGTGGAAAAAGTAGTGTAGGAACCCAGCACGCCGATAGTTAAAAATAGCCGGGTATCTTCGATAAAAGTTTCTGCGTGAGTAAAAAATGCCAACAGAATTCCGGCAATGAAACACCCCAGTAGATTGGCAAAAAGGGTGCCCGTGTAAACATTTGTTGCGCCGAAAAACCGCATCGAAACTTTGCCGGTAAGATGGCGGAGTACTGCGCCGATAGCCCCGCCCAGAGCAATTAAGAAAATCTGAGCCATAGATTATTTTGTAAATCAAACGTTGTATATGAGCGCCAAGTTAATTCATAGTTTGTAGTCTACATAATCTGATTAAAAACTTAACTGTAAACAGTAATTACTAATCGTTAAATTATTGGACTTCAAATCAACAGAATCGGATGGATGATTTACAAAGATCCCGTTAAAAAAGCGCTGATAATCAGCCTGATTGTCTCCACTATCTCATTTTCCGTTAAAATGACGGCTTTTGTAGTCACCGGTTCAACTGCGGCACTTTCTGATGTGGCCGAATCAGTAGTTCATATATTTGCCGTTATGTTTGTGGTGTACGGTTATTATATAAGCTTAAAACCTGCAGATGATGATCATCACTATGGTCATGAAAGGATAGAGTTTTTGTCGGTAGGAGCAGAGGGGGCGATTATTATCGTCGCGGGAATTACCATTATTTATCAGGCTGTTCAAAGCGCAATTTTTGGTATTGAAATTGAGAATATGGGAACCGGAATCTACCTGTTGGTAGCTGCCGGATTGATCAATCTTGCATTGGGTGGTTATATTTTACGTGTTGGACGCAAACACAACAATATGATTGCTATAAGCAACGGGAAGCACACGCTGACGGATGTGTGGACAAGCGGCGGCGTGGTAGTTGCTTTGGTCTTAATTTACTACACCGGCTGGCTGTTTATTGATGTGGTAGTGAGTTTAATGATGGCATCATACATCATGTACGAAGGATATAAGCTCCTGCGATTTTCTGTTCGTGGTTTGATGGATACCCGCAATCCGGAAGTGGACAGGGCGTTAATGCTCGTGCTGAAAAATGAACTTCCGGAGGAAATTAAAGACTGGCATCACCTGCGGCACCGAACGTCAGGAAATACCACCTGGATTGAGCTTCATCTTGTGTTTAAGGACGACATCAACCTCAAAAAAGCACACGACAAAGCAACGATTCTGGAAAGAAAATTGATTGATGCACTGAAAACAGATGCCGTCATAACCATTCACCTGGAACCCGATGAAGCTCACGATGAATCGCACACTATACTCAAAGGGGCAAACAAAAAGAAAGGCCTGGATGAGTTTACTTGATAATCGGGATAAAGATTAAAATGGTTTTAGGAAAATATAAGTTTTCAACATTCGTACTATGATTGGTACATTTTACCCGATACCCGATACCCGATACCCGATACCCGATACCCGATACCCGATACCCGATACCCGATTATTGAAATGAAATATTTATTAGCCACATTTTTATTCATTCTGCCATTATTTCTTGTTCCCACGCTGGAAGCTCAAAGCAATGGTGAATTCGAAATCGCCCGTGTTCAATATCGCGGAGGCGGGGATTGGTACAGCTCACCGACTGCCCTTCGAAACCTGATTCGCTTTGCAAAAGAGCAGGTGCCCATCACAATTAATGATCGCTTTGACGATGTTGCCCTTGGCAGCCGCGATATTTTCAACTATCCTTTTCTGTTTATGACGGGGCACGGAAATATCAGTGTAAACGATGCTGAAATGGCAAATCTTCGGCGTTATCTCGAAAATGGCGGGTTTTTACACGTAGATGATGATTATGGAATGGATCCATACGTGCGCCCGATTTTACAGAATATTTTCCCGGACGAGGAGTTCTTTGAGCTGCCGCCCGATCACCCCATTTATAATAGCGTATTCACGTTTTCTGAAGGCCGCCCTCCTAAAGTTCACGAGCACGACGGCAAGGCCCCGCAAGCCTTTGCTGTCTACCGACACGGTCGTATGGTTTTACTCTACACCTACGAATCGAACCCATCCGATG
>JBGTFX010000357.1:0-19552 GCA_041747055.1 Balneolaceae bacterium | reverse complement strand
TATTGCTTACTAAATTGCATATTAGAATAATTGCTAATCAGAATATTATAATGCACATTGAATTGAAGATCATATAATTTTTTTCAATGATTTATAACTGCTCAGGTTAACTTTTAATACACTTTTTATGAGACATAATAGAATCTCAACCGGATTAAGTGAGCTCGACAATATTTTAAATGGCGGTTTAATAAAACAGAACGCTTATCTCTATCGCGGAGATGCCGGAACAGGTAAATCTACAGCAGGCTATCATTTTCTTGAAGAAGGTATTAAGAATGGTGAATCAACGCTTCTAATTACGTTGGGTGAATCAAAAAAGAGCGTAATAAAGAACGTAATAAACATGGGCATTGTCCTATCTAAATCAGCTGTTCTGGATTTAAGTCCCACCGATAAAATGTTCACAGAGATCGGCAGCTATTCAGTTTTTCCGGCATCAGAAGTGGAATCAGAACCCATCACAGAAGATTTTGTAAAAGCAATAGACGAGCACAAACCTACCCGGGTAATGCTCGATTCGCTAACCATGCTTCAGCATCTTACGCAGGACACTTTTCAGTATAGAAATATGGTGCTGTCTTTTATTCGTTATGTATGTTCAAAAGGGGCAACGCTGGTGATGGTATCAGAATTGAATGTGGATAAACGTGATGATGAAGCTGAATTCTGGGTTGACGGAATCATTAACTTTATTCATTCACCTTTTTGGCGCCGATTAAGCGTGAAGAAATTCAGAGGATCAGATTTCCGTCCGGGTGATCACTCCTTCAAAATTACAGGAAATGGGATTAAGGTTTATCCTAGACTTCAACCGGACTCTCTTAAACGAGAATTTGAGAATACGGCTCAATCGTTTGGCATCGATGGAATGGATTCTCTCTTACATGGTGGTATTGAGCGCGGAACTGTTACAATGGTAACCGGACCAACAGGAGTGGGGAAAACCAATCTCAGTATTCAATTTATGAAAGCGGCTGCCTCTCGAAATGACAGATCTGTAATTTATACATTCGAGGAATCTGTGGATGTGATTATCAAGCGCTCAAAACTTATTGGAGTTCCTGTTGATAAGATGATTAAGTCAGGTAATCTTGAGATTAAATACATCCCTCCTTTTGGTTACTCGCCTGATGAGTTTTCAAATATGGTTAAAACGGATATCGAACAAAACAATACAAAAAATGTAATGATCGATACCGTGAAAGCGTATAGTTTATCTGTACGGGAAGGGGATTCACTCGAACGGCTGCACTCCCTCTGTATTTATATGGGTAATATGGGAGTGACTGTGTTTTTGATCAGCGAAACACCCAACATAACCGGTGAATTTGTTACTACAAATCTGAACGCGAGTTATTTGGCCGACAACATCATTTTTATGCGTTATTTAGAAATTGATGGAGAATTAAAAAAGGCGATCGGTGTCCTAAAAAAGAGACTTAGTGACTTTGAAAGGACCATTCGGGAACTCAAAATTACATCAAACGGCATTACAGTTAGCGAACCTCTTACCCACTTACGCGGAATTTTAAGCGGAATTCCACAAATCATTGATAATGGATAATTCTGTTAAACTGAAATACTCTCTCTTTATTGAGCTCTCCACACGAGCAGACAAAAAGTTGGTTTCAACTTTGTTTGAGGAAGAATTCAGTTTAACAGACAAGCTTGAAGATTTAAAAGCAGGCAGAGTTGATCTTATTATTATGGACGGATATTCCGTACACAAACATGAAAAAACCATCAGAGATTTAAAGGGAGAAATTGCACCCGTTTTTCTTCCATTGCTGGTTTTGGTCAGCAAAAAAGGTCCACGCCTGCCTGAAAAAGTTTGGGAAATAGCCGATGATGTAACCGAAATTCCTGTATTAAAACGAATTATCCAATCGCGTGTACACACACTTTTACAAACGCGAAACTATTCAAATGAATTGGATAAAGAGCGACGACAGTTACTGCATAACAATGAGACATTGAACTTGTATTACAAAGCTATTAATAAAGCAACTAATGGCATTGTTATTACCAATCCTAAATTAGAGGGTAATCCAATAATTTTTTGCAATCAGGCCTTTCAAGATTTAACCGGATATTTCGAAGAAGAAGTTATTGGCCATAATTGTCGTTTTTTACAAGGTAATGATACGGATCAGAAAAGTATAAATGAGTTACGTAAAGACCTTCGTGCCGGAAATCGCAATAAATCCGTTCTGAGGAATTACAAAAAAGACGGCACCCTTTTTTGGAATGAGCTGTCGATATCTCCCATCAAAAATGAACAGGGTAACATAGAGTATTTTGTTGGTGTACAGAATGATATTACTGAATTAATAATTACTCAAGACAAACTTAAGCAATCGCGTGATCAGTGGGCAAGTATAGTAAACCATAGTCCGGATATTATTCAAATCTCTGTAGACGGTATTATCCGATTTATGAATCCTGAGGGAGCCAATATTTACGGCTACTCATCCCCTGATGAACTTATTGGCGCTTCTGTGCATTCAATGCATAAAGACCTTGAAAACATAAATCAGACAAAAAATAGATTGGAGGCTATTAATAAAGGCGAACCTGTACCCCCTCAGGTATATAGTTTCACAGCAAAGAATGGAGTGAAAAAACATATTAAAGTACATTCTATTCCGGTTCTTTATAATGGTGAACATGCAATTCAAACAGTTGGTCAGGATATCACAACTATAATTGAAGCTAAACAGGATCTTGAAGAACTCCTGAAACATAAGCAAACTCTTCTATTAGAAATTCATCATAGAGTAAAAAATAATCTTGCTGTCATTAATAGCCTCATTGATATTCAAATCATGAAATTTGATCAAGATAATTCGTATCTTGTGGATGTGCTGAAGAGTTTCCAATCCCGGATTATTTCCATTTCAAAAGTTCATGAACTTCTTTATCAACAAGATGACCTGAGCCAAATTCAGTATGACAGTTATGTTTATAATCTCACTGATTACATCTCAAAATCATTTAGTGGTGATGAGAGTAAACTCGTCTTTAATTTAGATTTATCATCAATAAAATTGAGTCTTGATCAGGCTATTCCCTGTGGTTTGTTGCTTAATGAACTGATCTCAAACACCATTAAACATGGCTATAAACCTTCAGAAAAGAAAATAATTGATATCAGCGTCCAAACTGACAATGATTTTGTAGTCATTAGTTATCGCGATTATGGATCAGGACTTAAAAATACGGATGTTTTTGATGAAGGTGGCAATTTTGGTATGATTGTCATCAAAACATTACTGGAGCAATTGGAAGCCGAATTGGATCATCTGCCTGGTAAGGGATTCAATATTTCCTTTCGTTTTAAAAAGACGAACTATACAGGTTTTACGAGATGATTTTTATATCTATACCCACGGAGATTGGCCTGATGCCAGTGCAATTTTGGCCGTGTCAATCGCTATTACAAGCTCTTCATTCGTTGGCACTACATAAACATCCGTTTTGGATGAATCAGCACTAATTTTTTGAATAGTTCCTCTCTCTGCATTTTGGTTTTTATTCTCATCAACCGAAATTCCCAGGTAGTCCATTTTCGCCAGAGATTGTTGACGGATTAGTGGAGAGTTTTCTCCAATTCCGGCCGTAAAAATAATGGCATCGCATCCATTCATGGCAGCGATATACGATCCTATATACTGCTTAATTTTATAGCAAAACACATCAATCGCCTGCTGACACCGCCGATCTCCATTTCCAGCTTCCTCTATCAAATCGCGCATATCTCCGGCATATCCGCTCAATCCTAATAATCCGCTGTGGCGATTAAGAAGCGCATGCAAGTTTTTCAGTGGCAGCTCCTCTTTCTCTACCAAGTAAAATAATATAGAGGGATCAATATCCCCGCTCCGGGTACCCATCACCAAACCGGAAAGCGGCGTAAAACCCATGGATGTATCAATCGATTTCCCGCCATCGATTGCGGCAATGGAAGCGCCATTACCCAAATGACAGGTGATTACTTTAGTTTCTGACACCGGTTTGTCGATCAACTTGTAATATTGGCGGCTCACATAGTAGTGTGAAGTTCCGTGAAAACCATAGCGCCGAATTTTATAACGGCGATATAATCGATTAGGAATTCCGTACAAATACGCTTCCGGTGGCAGAGAGTGATGAAAAGCCGTATCAAAAACGGCCACATGAGGAACACCGGGAAGATTTTTTTGCGCAGCCTGAATCCCCTTCAAATTTGGCGGGTTATGCAGTGGAGCAAGATCAAATGCCTGTTCGATGGCATCAAGCACATCATTATCAATTAAAACAGAATCCTTAAACATTTCGCCACCGTGAACTACGCGATGCCCCACGGCTTTAATATCTGATGGGGATTCAATTATATTATTTTCGGCACTCAACAAATAATTCATTATTTCCTGTAATGCTTCAGTATGATTTGAAATGCTACGGGTATCCTTGGCGTGCTTTTTACCAACAGGCTCATGTTTTACAATAGATGTAATTGCGCCAATTCGTTCAATCATCCCTTTGCAAACATCCCTCTCTTCTGATGTTTCAATTAAATTATACTTTACCGACGAACTTCCGCAATTAATGACAAGTACCAGCATCCGGTGATGATTTTTTAAGTTGATTTGTATACTCCCATAGTATCACCGACTCCCTTCTTTGTCAAGTTACGAATTAGCATCCTGTTACATTCTTTTTCTCGCCCATTACACTAATCCTCTGGATTTATATTCTTCATAAATACTTCCCCCTTACACTTTTGTGTGAAAATTTGCACAAGAGAAATTTATCCATGTAATAAATTTTGCTCAAAAAAATTAAAACTTGAATGACAACTCTTTCATGATGGAAAAGTATGTTTATGAATAAGCTATTTATACTGTTGCCGGAACTAAGTAGAGATAACAAACATGGGATGGCACCATCCAGCTATTTCTTCAAAGGATTGTACAGGAGACTGACGAATAGAAATCGAAATAAAGTATTCGTTCTGGGGTTTCACAAAACAGGTACCTCCTCTCTTGCTAAAGCCTTAGTTGTTTTAGGGTACAGGGTTTGCGGATTTGTTAACCCACCTACAAACTATACTCCGGATATGTATACGAGAGAAGAACTTTTTGAAGACTGGTATAAACCATTTTTAAAAAAATATGATGTAGTTGAGGATACCCCCTGGTTTATTTTTTATAGAGAACTGTTGGAGTTATATCCTGATGCAAAATTTATACTTACAATAAGACCTGTTGATAAATGGTACAAAAGTGCACTTAAACATTTTGGTGGGTATGACAGGAAAAGTTACCACTGGATTTATAATGGGGAGGGCGATCCGGAAGGGAACAAGGAACTTTATATCAAAAAATATACAGAGCATAACAAAGATGTTATTCGTTATTTCAAAGAAAGAAATAAAGAGCTTTTAGTAATGAATTTGCCTGAAGATTTTAACTGGGAAGTGCTATGTGATTTTTTGGATTGCAGAAAGCCATCTGGAGATTTCCCTCATGCAAATTCTGCTACAGAACGATTGACCATAAAACGAAAATTAATAGACGCTGTTAAAAAAAGATATTATAAGTGGTAGATACTAAGCTATAAGCAAAAAACTCTATCGGCTATCTTCATTTAAATTAATTGGAGTGGCACAACGAAACCCTAAAAAGTAGCCCTCTGTGTCTTGTAAAACACCAACTCGCCAATAATTTCGCAATATGTTTTCAGGATGGATGAAACTGCCACCGCGAATTACTCTCATTCCGAGTTCTTCCAGCGGGTAACGTTCTGTGGAGTCTACTTCGGTTTGATAGAACGCGTACCACTCGCCAATCCATTCTGCTACATTGCCGCTCATATCATAGATTCCCAATTCATTCGGTTTTTTTGAGCCACCCCAAAAACTGTATCCGCCGCTGTTTTCTGCGTATCGAGCATACTCATTTAGTTCATCTTTTTTATCTGTTCCCGAATAGAGATGTTTTTTTCCGCCGGCTCTTGCGGCATATTCCCATTGCTGTTCTGTTGGAAGATCGTACCCATAAGCTCGGCAAAACTCCCTGGCATCATACCAATTAACAAATACTACGGCTCTGTTTCCCCTCCCACGATCATCATCCCTTGGCAATTTACGTTCAGTGGCTAGGGCAAATGCATCATACTGTTCATATGTTACTTCATAGGTTCCAATTTTATAGTCAGGCATTGTTACCACATGTATGGGTATAGAATCATCATTTTCTTCAAAAATCAGGTCACCCATTATAAAAGTACCGCCCGGAACGAGAGTCATTTCCATAGGGAGAAGCTGCTCTTGTAAAGTTGTTTTATACATCGTACAACCTGTAAAAAACAAGATCAGTAAGTAAGCAGTATGTGAAATCTTCATACTATTAGTATAGTACTAAATAAATGAATTTCAAACAGATGCCCAATCAAAAAATGCAGAATTGATAATCTATTCGAAAGAGCCGAAATATCTGCCGGTTTTGCCATCAACAATAATGAGCCCTCTGCCAGAAGAGAAGTTATTTCGATGCAAAGCTGCCGAATACTTTATCTGGAACGTAAATTCTCAGCAGCTCCGGTTTCCGGAGATACTTGGCCTATATCATTATTGATATCTAAGTAGATCAACCCCTTTAGATGATGGTATACCGAATCCGGTTCAATTCCCGAATCGTGCAACTCAGACTCCTCTTCGGCCAAAAACTGAGTTGCATTCATTGGCACAACAACGATCATCAATAATCCGGTTACAGAAAGCAAAAGAGGAGCTATAACTCTGCATCCTATACGCTTTAAGATTTCCATTTTATCAGGTTTTTAATTTAAAAATGTAATAGATAAGAGTATACAGATTAAAAATTGTTACAATTTCTAATATTGAAACAATGTCTACATGCCCTATAAAAAAGCGCAGAAAGAGGTACCTTAGTGCTCAAACTCATTTTTGATGACACTTATCCAAGCTTAAACTATGCAGAAAGAATTACAGCTTCGAGTTTTACCGGAAGTTGCCGCTGAACAGAAAAAACTTCTCAAATATATTTCTAAAGAGACAAATATTTCAGGAGATGAAATCCGGCACGTTGAAATTCTAAAACGATCAATAGATGCGCGTCAGAAACAGGTTATCATCAATCTTAAGATTAATTTATATGTAAATGAACCGTTTGTGGACGAGCCCATTCAGCTCCCGGATTACCCCGATGTAAGCATTGCGGAAGAAGTGATTATAGTGGGCGCAGGACCGGCCGGGATGTTTGCAGCGCTTCAGCTTATTGAAGATGGAAAGAAGCCCATTTTAATCGAACGAGGAAAAGATGTAAAAGACCGAATCAAAGATCTAAAAAGCATCAACGTTCAGCACATTGTAAATGAAGATTCAAACTATTGCTTTGGTGAAGGCGGGGCCGGAACATACTCTGATGGAAAACTTTATACACGATCAAAAAAGCGGGGAAATGTCCAGCGAATTCTTGAGTTATTTGTTGGTTTCGGTGCCACTAAAGAAATCCTGATAGAAGCTCATCCCCATATTGGCACGAACAAACTTCCTCCTATTATTGCTAATATGCGGGAGTGCATACTTAGTTCAGGCGGAGAGATCCACTTCAATACAAGAGTGACCGATTTCATCCTAAATGGTGATCAAATTAAAGGGGTGAAATCGCTGGATGGGCAGGTTTTTAAATCAGACCATGTAATTTTGGCCACCGGACATTCAGCCCGGGATATTTTTGAGCTGCTCCATCAAAAAGGAATAGAAATTGAATTAAAACCACTCTCCATAGGCGTTCGGGTGGAGCATGAGCAGTCGTTGATTGATTCCATTCAATACAGCTGTGAAGATCGAGGGCCATACCTTCCGCCATCTGCATACAGCATTGTGAAGCAAATTGATGGGCGTGGAGTGTACTCGTTTTGCATGTGTCCGGGCGGGGTAATTGCTCCATGCGCAACAAAACCCGGTGAGATTGTCACCAACGGATGGTCATCATCAAGAAGAGCCCGTTCTACCGCAAATTCCGGAATTGTTGTAGAATTGAAGCGGAAAGATTTTGAACCCTTTGCTAAATTCGGACCACTTGCGGCCATGGAGTTCCAAAAAAGTATTGAGCAAAAAGCGTGGGTTGAGGGAGGAAAAACTCAAACCGCCCCGGCACAGCGGTTAGGGGATTTTGTGGAAGGACGTATTTCTAATGACTTACCAAACACATCTTATTCGCCGGGTATTACCTCCGTTGATTTGAAATGCGTGCTACCCGATTTTATTCATCAAGCACTGCAAAACGGATTTAGGGAATTTAATAAATCCATGCGCGGATATCTGACAAATGAAGCTGTTGTACACGCACCCGAATCCCGAACATCATCACCCGTAAGTATCCCTCGGGATTATAAAACCCTTCAGCACGTTCGGGTGAAAGGTTTATATCCTTGCGGAGAAGGAGCCGGTTATTCCGGTGGAATAGTATCTGCTGCAATGGATGGAATAAAATGTGCCAAAAAGATTACGGAAAATGCGGCGGGTTAACCTAACTTAACTTACCCGAGCTATAAAAAAAATGATAACTATTTGAGATTTTCTCCGTACAAAACGTTATCTAACCAAAAAGCATCATTCATTTAACACAAGAGGTATGGACATTGAAACTCTAACATGGGTTTTTCTAATTGGCGGAATCCTGCTAATGCTTCTGGAATTTTTGATTCCAAGCGGTGTGGCTCTGTTTTTGGGATTCAGTGGGTTAACTATCGGAATTTTACGGTTTTTCGGAATTCTAACCGATCCCACTCTCTCAGTTTCAGCCTGGCTTTTGTTATCTGTCGGGCTCACTATTGCTATCAGGCCGTTCATCAAAAAATATTTAAAAGCAGAAAGCTTTTTTAAGTATGCCGATGAAGATTATGAAGCGATGGATCAAATTGTTGAGGTCACAAAAACACTTAATGATAAAGATAACAGCGGCAGAATTCGGTTAGATGGGGTTTCATGGCAAGCACGTTCGCTCGAAGGAACCATCAAAAAAGGCCAACAAGCCAGGATTCGATATCGTGAAAATACCACCTGGATTGTAGAATCAATGGGTGTGATTGATCCTCCCGGCAACCAACTTAAACAACCAAATAAAAACTAATATGTGGACAACACTACTCATCTTTTTTGTCGTTTTATATGTTATTGTAACCCGGCTATTCATCATTGTTGAAATGCGCGAAGAGGTTATTCAGGAGCGACTTGGTAAATTTAAAAAAACTTTGAATCCCGGTTTTCACTTTATGATTCCGTTTGTGGACCGGGCAGCCTATCACCAGGAAATGCGTGAACAGGTACTTGATGTACCCAGCCAAACGTGTATCACAAATGACAACATTGAGGTGTCGGTTGATGGACTCATCTACGTAAAAGTGATGGATTCCTACAAAGCGAGCTACGGTATATCTGATTATGTAGCCGCAGCCGTAAACCTGGCTCAAACAACTATGAGAAGTGAGGTTGGTAAAATTTCACTCGATGATACGTTTTCCGAACGAGAAAAAATGAATGAAAATATCGTTCAGGAAATTGATAAAGCAGCTGATCCCTGGGGAATAAAGGTGACCCGGTATGAGATCAAAAATATTCGCCCCTCCAATGAAATTGTAGATACCATGGAGAAGCAGATGGAAGCCGAGCGCGAAAAACGGGCTGACATTACAAACTCAGAAGGATTTCGGGAATCTCGCATAAATGAATCGAAAGGGGAACAGCAGAGCCAGGTGCTGATTTCTGAGGCTGAACGCCAGAAAAGAATTAACGAGGCAAAAGGACGTGCACAGGAAATACAGCTGGTAGCAACGGCCACAGCAAAAGGTGTTGAGAGAGTAGCAAAAGCTATTGAGCGTCCCGGCGGAGATATTGCCATCAAAACAAAGCTTTTTGAGCAGTATATAAATCAGTTTGGGAAAATCATCAAAAGCACCAATGTATCGGTTCTGCCTACAGAAACAGCCAATTTGAAAACCTTTTTTGAGGGCGTTTCAACAATCAGCAGCCATACCAAAGACAGTAACAACACCAAAGAATCTAATTATAAAGGAGCTTAAACATGGAAGCATTTGAAGTCATTAGTCAGATATTACTTGCACTATTTGCCGTTTATTTAACATTTAAATTTTTACAGGCAATTCGAATGGTTCCAAACCAATATGCCCATATTGTGGAACGGCTAGGAAACTATCATAAAACATTGGGTCCCGGTTTTCACGCGCTTATACCATTTGTAGACAAAGTTGTGTACAAACAGGATTTACGTGAGGAAACTATCGAAGTTGAACCGCAGGAGTGCTTCACCAAGGATAATGTTAAAGTAGAAGTAGATGGTGTTCTATATATCAGCGTGGTTGATCCCGTAAATGCCAGCTATGGAATTACCAATTATCGGTATGCAGCCGTTCAGCTTGCACAAACAACAACGCGTTCTGTTATTGGACTGCTTGATTTAGATGAAACGTTTGAAGAGCGAGCAAAAATGAGCAAGGAAGTGGTAAAAGTGTTGGGTGATGTAGAGCGACTTTGGGGTATCCGTGTTCACCGTTACGAGATTAAAAATATTACCACGCCACGAACTGTGCAAAAAGCGATGGAACGTCAAATGACTGCTGAAAGAGAGCGCAGGGCCGTTATAGCCAGATCTGAAGGCGTCAGAGATTCTAAAGTTAATGATGCTCAGGGACGACGCGCAGAAATTGTAAACATTTCTGAAGCTGAAATGCAGCGAAGAATTAATGAAGCCGAAGGTTGGGCACAGGAGATAGAAGCAATCGCAGAAGCCACAGCTGTCTCAATAGAGAAAATGGCCGATGCACTTTCTCAGCCCAATGGACTCGATGCCATGCAGCTTCAGCTAAAGGAAAAATACTTGAGCGTGCTCGGCGGCCTCGGAAAAAACGAGAATCGAATCATTCTGCCAAAAGATCTCTCAAATTATAATTCGCTGATGGAAGGTTTATCTTTAGACGACATAAAAATGAAAAATAAGTAAATTCCTGACTTATAAAGGCTGCTTTTTCAGAAAATAAAACTTATATAAGATTTACGGGAACTTATGTAACTGCCCGAAGTGCAAGGTATAGACATCATTGATAACTATGCCTGCACATTCTATTATTTTAAGCTCAAAAAAATAATTATTTACAAAATGTGCTTTAGTAATGGTGTATTATTCGATACACTATTGCTGTTGTCCCAAAGAATTAAACCAGATTTATATGTTCGCTCTCTCAAGGCTCTCTTTATTTGCCATCGCTACTTTTCTAATGTTCACAATCTCTCCCTTCAATATGTCTGTCGTTCAGGCATCAGATCCCGGCTCAATGGATACTGATAAATATGAAGAACGATTGACTGAATTGTCTAATTACTTAAAATCGGAAGGATTGAACATTGAGGGAATGTTGAAAGATTCTCGATTCGAAATTTATGAGGATATCGGCAATCGATTCAGAAATTCAGCAGAAAGGCGCACATTAAATCTTGAAGAGTATAAAGGAGTGCTTGGTTTTGCTGACAAAAAATCTAAAATCTCAGGATTCATTGATGACAACAGAGCTCAGCTCGAAAAAGCTGAAGCTGAGTACGGCATTCCAAAATATGTGATCGCTGCTATTATTGGTATTGAATCAGATTTCGGTAGAAATATTGGACGCCACAATCCTTTTAATGCCTACGCTTCTATGTATGCCGTAGATTATCGAGCAAACTTTGCAAAAGCTCAGTTAAAAGAGCTGATTTTATTTGTGGAGCGTAATAATATTGATGTCTATGATCTTAAATCAAGCTACGCCGGAGCGATGACATTCGCACAATTTATTCCCTACTCACTTAACAAGTGGTTTGTTGGAGATGATATTTTTGATATGAATAACAACATCATGTCTGTTGGCAACTACCTTGCCTACTTCAAGAATATTACCGGAAGCGTTGATCGTGCCGTATTTAGATACAATCCAAGTGAGCTTTACACAAGTGCTGTAATGGCACTTGCTGAGGAAGCCGAAGCTATGTTGTAAGATTTTTTCAGCCTACCCGTCTGACCGCTTGGAGCGGTCTGACGGATTATTCTATTCCCTCTCCTTTATTTATCAGTCATTTTCGATGAAATCTGATTAAATAGTATTTTCTACTTCTTGATAATCTGTAGTAAGTTATAAACCGTAACTGAAATCAGACATCATCAAAACACTCCATGAACAATTACGATTTTGAACTCCCCCTCACCGTTCGCGATTATGAATTAGATACACAAGGATTGGTTAATAATTCGGTCTATCAAAACTATCTCGAGCACGCTCGCCACGAATTTTTAAAAAGCATTGGTTTGAACTTTAACGAGCTTCATGAAAATGGAACCGATGCAGTGGTTCATAAAATTGAATTGGAGTATAAACGTCCGCTAACCTCAGACGATAAGTTCGTCGTCCGAACCCGGGCAGAACAGGATGGTAATGTTCGCTTTGTGTTCATTCAGGATATCTATAGAAAATCAGATGATGAGCTTCTGCTGAAGGGAAAAGTGACCGCAGTATTTATGAGCAACGGACGGCCTATTCGTCCACCAAAAGAGGTTGTTGAGGCATTGGAAAATCATCGGAAATAGAATCTAATTGGATAGCTTTTCACTTCATTTTTGTTCTGATATTGAAACTTATAAATCAGAACTATTATGAATCACAGAGAAGCAGAACTTAATGACGCTGAATACAGCTGCGCGTACTGTGGTGAGATCAATACCACGTTTGTGGCCCCATCACAGGGAAACAGCTATTCATACATTGAAGATTGTCAGGTTTGCTCCCAATTTGCTGAATATTCATTATGATGAGTGAACCAAGTCCTATCAAAGAAGAGCAGAGCAGTCACAGTAGATGGTTTAGGTTACTCTAACTTACTAAAACAGAATAAATAACAACAACTATAAAAAAGTTTATTCTGTGAGTTCCAAATCTTTCAGTTGCTCTCGGTAAACATTTATTCTATCACACAGCCTCAGCTGTGGTTTGCGTGAATGTCCCTTAAGAGAGCTATTTTTATGTATATGTTTATTTTTGCAGTTAAAGAATCCTTCAAGCGTCACTGATCTTTTTCGGTGTCCTTGAAGCGTTTCTTACTATCTAAATTTGCTCAAACGCCACGCTTCAAGGTGTAAACACGCTTGAAGGAGGCGTTTTACTTATGGTCCCTGCTACTTTTTGGAGCACTAGTAAACTTGCGCTATTTTATGCTGGGCTTCTCACCAAAAACCGTAATGCTGTAAATTCCGATTTCTGATTTTTTAAACTCTTCAAGCTGTGATTCGGACAATGTTTTTAACAAAATTTCATCCGGTACTGTAATCTTTTTTGATTTTTGAATCGTCACATTTTTAAAGCCGGTATTTTTGATGATTTCCAGATAGTCGTTTTGATCTATCGCGCCGGCGACACAGCCCGCGTATAGTTCAGCATCTTCTTTTATTTGATCCGGTAGTTCACCGGAAGTCACCACATCAGAAATACTGAAGTGTCCGCCCGGTTTGATAATTCTGTACGTTTCGCTGAACGCTTTTTCTTTATCAGGAACCAAATTCATCACACAGTTACTCACCACAACATCAGCAGTATTATTTTCCAAGGGTATATTTTCAATATCACCCAGTTTAAACTCAATATTGGTGTAGTTGAGCTTTTCTGCATTTCGGCGTGCTTTCGTGTTCATTTCATCCGTCATGTCTATACCAATAACCCGGCCGTCATCGCCTACAAACTGACGTGTTACAAAACAGTCATTTCCGGCACCAGAACCCAAATCCACAACTGTATCACCCAATTTTATTTTCGCATATTCTGTGGGTAATCCACAACCCAAACCTAAATCAGCTTCTGAATTATAACCGATTTGCGATGAATAATCTTCCGCAAAAATTTCATAATCTACAGTATCACAACAGCCGGTAGCTCCACAGCATGATGATGCATTTTCGGTTCTGCTTTGGTTGCTGATTTGTCCGTACTTCTTTTTAACCGATTCTTTAATTTCATCGGCTGACTTCATAGTTGTCTTCATAACTTTAATTCTTTTTTCTTTTAATTCATTTAACAATAAGAAGATGACTCACCCAGTTTATTCAGCAAAGACCCCATCATACTTCGCAGTTCATCAATGCTTTCATTGTCCAGGCAGTAACAGGTTTTTACCCCATCAATATTTCCGGTAATAATTCCGGCAGATTTCAACACCTTTAAATGCTGAGATACCGTTGATTGTGCCAGTGGCAGTTGTTCGGTGATATCTCCGCAAATACACATATCGCTTACTGCCAGGATTTCCAGAATCGCTATCCTTGCAGGATGCGCTAGCGCCTTTGCAAACTCAGCCATTCTTATTTGCTTCTTATTAAACTGCATTGCTTTTGTTATTGCCATAATCGTATATCGTAATTTTACGATTAAATGTAAGTGGATTTATTATTAAATCAAATAAAAACTATAAAACCACAAAGAGTACCAAAAACACTAGTATTAAATTCCGTTATCCAGCAACTACTCTTATGATTAATCTTAATAACTTTTCCGTTTTCCCTTTTTACTTTTCCCTATGTTTAAATATACATAATCCTTATACATCGTAAATTAACGATAAAAGACACTAACGTTGGAAACTTCCGACCTCTTTACCACTATCGACGTTTTGGGCACATTTGCCTTTGCAGTATCGGGAGCTACCGCTGCCATTCGGAGCCGGTATGACATTTTCGGAATTTTGGTTCTTGCGTTTGTCACGGCTATTGGCGGAGGTACAACTCGAGACCTGCTTATCGGCAACACACCTGTTAACTGGCTCACAGATACCCTCACCATTTGGTCCATTCTTGCCGGTTTCCTATTTGCTCTCCTTCTACATAAAAAAATAGGGAAGTGGGATGGGTGGTTTTTCTTTTTCGATGCGGTGGGACTTGGAGTCTTTACCGTAACCGGAGTACAAATTGCATTACAAGCCGGAATGGGCGTTGGAATTTCTGTTGCGCTGGGAGCTGTAACCGGATGTTTTGGCGGTGTTATTCGTGATGTACTTGCAGCCACAAAACCATTAATCTTCAGGAAAGAAATTTATGCCTCAGCTTCCGTTATAGGAGGTTTATTATACATTATGATTGTTGAATGGAGTGAAGCGATTATTGCGGCTCAAGTGGTTGCCATCGCATCAATTGTTTTTATTCGATTTATAGCCGTTCGGTACCATCTGGAACTTCCCAAAATAAGCCAAAGTTAAAGTTATAATGAACAACCCCCGGGCTGATAAAACCATCAACTATTACGATAAGCTATCGTCAAAATACGACCGCGGATATAGTACCTATCTAAAAAACACGCACTCCACGCTTCTCGAGAACTTACAAATACCTAATGGTGCCAGGGTACTTGATGTCAGCTGTGGAACAGGAATTCTTGGATCAGAAATCGCGGAGCGTTTTTCACCATCGGAGCTTGTACTAAATGATCCATCTGATGGAATGATCAATATCGCCCGTGAACGACTAACTAATACCGAGAATATCACTTTTACTCAGCACATCGCTGAAGAGCTACCATTTGAACCGGATTCATTTGATGTACTCATATGCCTAAATTCATTCCATTACTATACCGATCACCAGAAAGTTGCCGAACATTTCCGGAGGATTCTAAAATCCGGTGGCACTCTTTACCTGCTTGATTGGAATTTGGAAGGATGGTTTTATTTGCCCAATTCAATTATTTCAGCACTTTCGCCTGAACACATCAACACGAAGTCTGCCGCTGAAACAGACAAGCTTTTATCTGAATTTCAATTTAAAATTGATTCGTGTCAACGATGGTCGTTTCGATTCTGGAAATTTTACCTGATAAAAGCAGTACTCAAATAATTCATTCCTTTAGCGGTCTGACAGGTCTTCAAAAGAGGGCACTTATCAACCCTTCACCAAATACAACATCACAAACCAAACCACAGGTAGGCTTTCAATCCAGAATGATGCAAAGAACCTTGGTTGATTTTCTGTTGATCTGAATAGAAATAGTAGTGTAAACAAAACGATTAGCGCGGTGATTATAAAATCAATGCCACTTTGATTTCCAATTAGTTTCAAAAACAACATCAACAATAATAGGCCGGCTCCAAACTGCTGGGTTTTCAGCACACCGTACACTTGTGGAATTGTGTTCAAATGATGAGGGTCGTATTCCAGATCACGGATTTCGAATGGCAACATCAAAACAGCAACAAATAAAAAGTGCTCCAGGAACTTCAGAAACACAGGGATTGATAAAATTTCCCGGTGCAAAATCAACGGTAAAATCACTGTGGATCCCGCCCATACCAACGCAATCACAAATATTTTTATCCCGCTTAAGCTGCGGAGATTTCGTCCGCCGTAGATAGGGAGCGCGTATAAAATAGTGAACCCTGCGCATAAAACTCCCACAAATAGTACTGATGACGGAAGCCGGATACTTACATAGAGCAGAGCCAAAAAACAGATCGCAGAAAACCAGCGTATCAACCGAACGTTCGGGTTATTTTCGAGATGATGTAGATTAGAAACTCCGGCGTACTTTACAAAATTGTAGCCTACGATGGTTCCCAAAAATACAAACAGCAAAAGATGGGTGTTTAAAGGGTATCCAAACTCGAGCAGTGTCACTCCGGCCAGGCAGGTTACGGCAAGCGATACATGGAGACTGCTACGGATGTAAAAAGTGAAAAGCGATGAAAAGAATTTCATACAGCGAACTTAGGCATCCGTCAGATTATATAAAATTGGGAAATAGTTGTGTAGCAAAATGCCGTGCCCCAATAGAGCACGGCACTCCTGGCAATCGTTAGAGATATACTGTCACTCAATCACAGCGATCTCACCACTCATGCCCGGATGAAACACACTTATTACTTATTTGCGATGCTAACGCTTCAGTGAACGTAAATGATATATCATTTCCTGATTTAAACTACATTTACGTCGGCATCATCAACAAATGTCCCGCTGTTGTTTCTCGAACCAATTAAATGTCGCAATCAGCATTCCAAAATCCCGGGGGATGATTGCTTGCACTCTTCAATTTCGGGATCTTCGGGCTACGGTCTGTTCCTGATTTAGGTTGACAGTTTAAGCATTCAGCTTAAATTTATTGTTGATATAGGTAATACGATATTATCATTCGTGCAGATTGTATTTTATGCAACATCTGTTATCTTCATGGCTATCTGATAAAAACTCAATAACCGATTGCATGTCAAACGAATCAGGCTACTTTGCTCAGCGATTTAGTGATCCCGCCACCCGTCGAAGAATTTACACCGGTGGATTTATCGCTCTCTTCATTGCAGGAATTTACAGTTCGGGGCACTTTCCTGAGCAGGACGGCCACTACGGATTTTGGTCGATCATGCCTCCGCTCGTTGCCATTTTACTGGCATTTTATACCCGCGAAGTTGTAAGTGCACTTTTTATTGGAATCTGTTTGGGTGGTGTAATTGCGGGGAATATCAACGTAATCCAGGGATTTTTAATCCCTTCCATCGGCACCGAAAGTTTTGCTGTGATCCTGCTGGTTTATTTGTGGGCATTAGGCGGTTTGATTGGTATCTGGACCCGAACCGGTGGAGCCGTCAAATTTGCAACCTGGGCCAGCGGCTTGATGGTTCGCGGGCCACGCTCCGCAAAGTTTTTCACCTGGCTGATGGGATTGGTTTTCCACCAGGGCGGCACCATCAGTACGGTATTAACCGGTGCTACGGTTCGTCCGGTGGCAGACAAGCATAAAGTTTCTCATGAAGAACTTTCCTACATGGTGGATTCTACCGCCTCTCCTGCCGCAACTATTATCCCATTTAATGTTTGGCCGTTTTATGTGGGTGGTTTAGTGATTGGTACCATTCCAATGTTTGAAACCCAACAGGACGGAGTAAACTTTTTCATCTCAGCGATCGCATTTAACTTTTACGCCATTTTTGCCATTTTCATAACCTTGCTGTTTGCATGGGAAAAACTTCCCTGGGTCCCCGGTAAAAAGATGAGGGCAGCTATTAAGCGCTCCCGAGAAACCGGTCAGCTTGATCGCCCCGGAGCCACGCCCATGGCAGCTGACGAACTCACTCAAAACAAAGTCCCAAAAAATTACTCCTCCGGCTTAATTGATTTCTTTGGCCCGATTGGCACGCTGCTTGGGGTTGCCATCATCCCCTATTTCTATACCTATTTTTATCTTGGCAGAACCGACTCCCCAACCCTGCTCATTGCCGAAGCATTTATCTTAGCAGTACTTGCCGGAATTGGAATTGCCCTCGCCAAGGGAATGAAACTTCAGGAAGCTATCGATGGATTTATTGACGGCTGTAAAGGCGTTACCATCGGGGCAATTATTCTCGCGCTAGCCGTATCACTAAAAGAAGTTGCCGATGCCGTGGGTACCGCAGCTTACGTTGTAGAAATTGTGGGTGATATTATTTCCCCTGTTGCGCTTCCGGGTTTATTAATGCTTCTCTGCATGATTATAGCCTTCTCCACAGGAACCTCGTGGGGAACATACGCAGTCGTTTTCCCGGTTGCCGTGCCGCTTGCATGGGCCATAGTACCTGATCCGTTTTTCCTCACGCTCTGCTTTTCAGCTGTGATTGGCGGCGCTGTATTTGGCGATCAATGCTCCCCAATTTCCGATACCACAATCCTTTCATCACTTGCCACAGGCTGCGATTTGATGGACCACGTAACCAGTCAGTTTCCACTGGCTATTGCGGCAGGACTTTTGGCGATGATTTCTTACGCGTTGCTGGTGATCATTTTCGTATAGCGGGGCGTAAGTCCAAATATTCGTTAAGAATCCCAAACGAAGTTAGATTCCTGACAGCTTTGTCCGGTGCTTAAAATAGAAATACGATAGATCCAAGCATACTCCAACGATTTACAAGCCGGTCAGCGTTTTCAGATTGTACGGCAAAGTCCGGAGTCGCCTCCGGCAGAGGTGAATAGTCGTATTGAGCGAAATCGTAAACCGATGATACCTCCTCCCACCTTTCGTACTGTGCTGTCATATCAAGTAAAATCCGGGATGTGAGAATAAAACCGGCGCCGAATGTGAATACTCTCTTGCCTCCTGCATCAGCATCAAACCGGCTTGGAAGATGCGAAAAACCACCTCTGAAGGTTACATAGGAGTTTGCATAATATGAAGCGCCCGCCCTGAAGTTCCAGACATTTCTGAGTTTATTCTCTGTCCATTCATCTTCCCGAACCTGCCTCCCAAATAGACCCTCATCTACAAAATCTGGCTCCGTATTCTTGAAATTTATATAATCCGCAGCGATCGACAGTGTAACTCTATAGTATCGGTCAAGCGCAACACCTAACGATGTTTTTGAGGGTGTTTTAAACCGATAGGTAAATTCAACATCTTCATTACCCTCAAACCTTACACCATTATTCATAGTTGTAGTGATGACCGCGCTTAGCTGTTCATTCACTTTAAAGCTGGATGACGGTGAGTAACTAAC
>JBGTFX010000356.1:0-1679 GCA_041747055.1 Balneolaceae bacterium | reverse complement strand
CGTCACCCAGTGTAGGATTTTTGGTGAGGCGTTTTGAAAATGCTTTATATGTTACCGAACTTGAAGGGGAGACACGGCTACAGATAGGCGACAAGATTGTGCAGCTTGATGGAATTGACATTCCAGAACTTGAAAACCGTTACAAGAAAACCTTGATGGATCAAGTGGCAGAACGCCAATTATGGAATCGGGTAGTCTATAAAATGAAAACGATTCGGATTGAACGGGGAATGGAACTGATTGACCTGCCTTTGTCACATTACGAAGACCTGCCTTATAAAGGCGAGCATACATTCAAAAAGATTGGTGATTCCATCAGCTATATGAAACTGACGGATTTTATTGATGAGGCGCCGATCCAAAAACTGATTGATGACAATAAAAATGATTTGGAACAGAATGAATCCCTTATCATCGATGTCAGGAAGAATTTGGGGGGGAGCGACACTTCTTATTTTCCACTGTTTCCATATCTGTTCGCTGAAACCAAACCTTTTGCTGATTTGTTTCAAGAAGATGAAGTGATGTACTTGAATTATACGGAGCGAAATTGCCGGTTGCGGATTGCAGAATTTGAAGAGTATTTAAAAGAAGAGTTGGATGACGTTACTTCGATATCACTAAAAGAAGAAGTCGGCCGTCTAAAACGACACTTCGGGCAAGGGATGTTAGAAGTTCCAGAAGACATGGGGTTTGTAATCAAAGGAAAGAATACCCCCAAGCATGTCTTCGTATTAAGTGACTGCTATTGCGGCAGTTCCGGCGATACGTTTATCAGCAATGTAAAAAAATCTTCCAAAGTTACCGTAGTTGGCCGGCATTCAATGGGAATCATGGATTATGCTAATGTAGCAACGATGGATTACGGAGATTACGAATTCATTTACAGTACTACCCGGATGCACGAAAATTATTGGATGAACGGTGTAGGAATCAAACCGGATGTCTACATTCCTTGGACACCTGAGCATTTGAAAGAAGACAAAGATTTAGAAATGGTTTTATCACTCATTCAACAAGCGGATAGTAAAGTACAATGAATAGCAGAAACAACTATCATCAGCTTATATAGCATGAAATATTGGAAAGGGAGAAAATAAAGAAGATGTTCTCCCTTCTTTTTGTTCTTCAAGAAGACTTTCAGAGACCGTAAATAATTTTGTTTTTAATGAAGGTTGAAGACTTTTGATTTATTTTTAGTTCACATATCGCAGCTTATCGCAGCTTATCGGAAGCGAAGAAACTCTAGTATGAGTTTCTTCTTTTTTATGGATAAGTGTACTTTTACTAACGTTTTTCTAATTCACTGATAATAAAAGTTTTCGTAAACTCAACTCACTCCCTAATAATATTTATCGTTAAAATTTATTTTAACGATAAATATTATTAGGGAGTGAGTTTATGTTTGGGAATAAAAATATCCGGAATCTTTTTCTGGGAAGGTTAATTTCCACATCTGGCGACAGCTTGTATGAAATCGCTGTAATCTGGTATGTGTTTGATTTGACCAAAAATGCTTTTTATACAGGAGTAGCTGCCGCAATTGTGATGCTGCCGAAATGCTTTAATTTTCTACTGGGTCCACTGATCGAAGAAATGAACAAAAGAAAAGTATTAATTTACGCTCAATTTTTCCAATTTCTATTGATGCTTTCTATACCGTTCGGAATTTGGGTGGG